>NZ_JBHTSF010000098.1:0-34400 GCF_042795295.1 Streptomyces sp. NPDC056486 | reverse complement strand
CGGCGCTACGAGGAGATCCGGGCGCTCGCCGTCCGCCTCACCAAGGACCGCGAACTCGCCGCGCGGCTCGCCTCCTGGCGCAGCGGCTGCCCGGCCGGACGCATCGACGAGCTCGCCGCCGCCGCCCGCAACGCCCGCGCCTTCGCCGACGAGGCCGAGACCGAACTCACCGAGGCACGTACGGTCCGCGCCGAGGCCGACGAGACAGCGACCGAAGCGGCACGCGCGCGTGACGAACGACAGGAGAGCGCCCAGCGCGCGCGGCGCGTCGCCGACGCCCTCGCGGGACTCGCCTTCCGCCTGCGCGAGCGCGCGGGCTGGCAGACCAAGCTGCGTGAACTGGCGGACGACGCCGTCGAGTCGGAGGCCCGCGCCCAGACCTGCCTGGACCGCGCCCGCGCCGCCGACGAGGACCGCCGCGCCGCCCAGCGCGCCGCCGACGACGCCCGCCGCACCGCACGTGCCCTGCGCGCCGAGCGCGCCGAGATCGCGGGCGCCCCCGAGGACGTGCCCGAGGAGCCCGGCGCTCCCAAGACCTCGCTGCCCGCCCTCCGCGAGGCCTACCGCGCCGCGTCCCAGCTCTACGAAAAGGTCGGCGTCGGCGCCGACCTGCGCGCCGAGCAGGCCCGCGCCGAGAGCGACGAGAGCGGTGCCCTCGCCGATCTCGACCGGCTCAGCAACAAGGTCCGCACCCGCGCCGCCCTGCTCCTTGAGGGCACGGACGGCTCCGACGGCCCGTCCCGGCAGGCCGCGTCCGCCCGCGCGGAGGCCCAGGTCCAGCTCATCGAGACCCGCGCGTCCACCGCGAGCGAGCAACTTGGCCGGCTCCGCGGCGAGGCCGAGCGGCTCGCCCCGCAGGACGGCGACGCGCACACCGAACTCCCCGAAGAGCTCGTCCCCGCCGACGCCGAGCAGGCGCAGGCCCTCCTGCGCACCGCGACCGGCGAACTGGCCGCCCACACGGAGGCGTTGAGCCAGGCCAAGGACGCCCACGCCACCCTGGTGCACACCCACCGCGCCGCCGAGGACGCCGCCGGAGGCTTCGACGAGACGGCGGCCTTGCTGCGCGACCTGCTGCGTGAGCAGCACCAGGAGGAGGAAGGGGCGGAGGAGCCCGAGCCCTACCCCGGCTCCCTCGAAGAGGCCCGCCAGGCCGCGTCCGAGGCCCGACGCTCCCTGCGCGGCTGCGCCGCCGACCTCTCCGCCGCCGAGGCCGCCGTCCGCGAGGCCAGCGACATCCTCGTACGGCACGCGAACTCCACCCGCTACGAGCAGGTACGCACCCCCGCCCGCCAGCAGATCCGTGAACTGCCCGCGTCCGCCCTCCCGGAGCACGCCAAGAAGTGGGCCGACGCCTTCGCGCCCCGCCTGCGCGTGCTCACCGACGAGCTGGAGCAGCTCGAGCGCAACCGCGACAGCATCGTGGACCGCCTGCGCGGGCTCGTGGAGTCCTCGCTCGCCACGCTCCGGTCGGCCCAGCGCCTCTCGCAGCTGCCCGAGGGCCTGGGGGAGTGGTCGGGCCAGGAGTTCCTGCGTGTCCGCTTCGACGAGCCCGACCAGGCGACGCTGACCGAGCGCCTCGGCGAGGTCATCGACGAGGCCACACGCGCCGCGGTCAAGAAGAACTCCGACATGCGGCGGGACGGAATGTCCCTGCTGCTGCGCGGAGTTCAGGCCGCCCTAGAGCCGCGCGGCATCGCAGTGGAGATCCTCAAGCCGGACGCCGTCCTGCGCGCCGAGCGGGTCCCGGTCGGTCAGATGGGCGACGTCTTCTCCGGCGGCCAGCTGCTCACCGCGGCCATCGCCCTGTACTGCACGATGGCCGCCCTTCGCAGCAACGACCGGGGCCGCGACAAGCACCGGCACGCCGGTACGCTCTTCCTCGACAACCCCATCGGCCGCGCCAACGCCACGTATCTCCTGGAGCTCCAGCGAGCCGTGTCGGACGCGCTCGGCGTGCAGCTGCTGTACACCACCGGCCTGTTCGACACGACAGCGCTCGCGGAGTTCCCGCTGGTCATCCGGTTGCGCAATGACGCGGACCTGCGGGCAGGCCTGAAGTACATCAGCGTCGAGGAGCACCTGCGCCCTGGCCTGCCGCAGCAGGACCCGGGTGAGCAGACGGTGCACGGGGAGATCACGGCGACCCGCATGTACAAGCGCCCCGCCCCCACCCCCTAGGCAAGCAGCCCGGCCAGCCACTCATGGAACACACCGATGTGATGCTCGGTCGGCACAAGCACCCCGCCCCCGCGATAGGCGCGTGAGGCCATCGCGGGCTGGGTGCGCTCGCAGGCCTCGAAGTCCTGCTCGTTGACCCGGTGGAAGAGCTCCACGGACTTGGCGAGGTCGACGCCGGACGCGACGATCTCGGGTGCGTACAGCCAGTCGCACTCGACGACCGTGCGGTCCTCGGCCAGCGGGAACATCCGGTGCAGGATCACGTGGTCAGGGACGAGGTTGATGAAGACGGTCGGCTTGATCGTGATCGCGTAATAGCGGCGGTCCTGGTCCTCGGCGACCTCCGGGAGGCGCTCGAAGCCGGCGCTGCCGTCGACGGTGAACCCGCTGACCTCCTCGCCGAACGAGGCGCCGTGCCCGACGTAGTACTGGGCGGCGAAGCCGTCGGCGAACTCCGGAAGCACATCGGTCAGTTCGGGGTGGATGGTCGCGCAGTGATAGCACTCCATGAAGTTCTCGACGATCAGTTTCCAGTTGGCGCGCACGTCGTAGGTGACGCGCTTGCCCAGGGCGAGCCCTTCGGTTCTGTAGCGCTCGATGGACGCCGCGTCGCCCAGGCGCTCCACGGCCGCGCCGATGACGGTCTCCTCGAAGTCGGGCGGTTCGTCGGCCAGGCAGACCCAGGCGTAGCCGAGCCACTCCCGCAGCGCGACCTTGACCAGGCCGTACGCGGTGCGGTCGACGTCCGGCATCTTCACCAGGTTCGGCGCGGCGATCAGCTTGCCGTCCAGGTCGTACGTCCATGCGTGGTACGGGCATTGGAGTGCGCGGCGCACCTCCCCCGATTCCTGTGTGCACAGGCGGGCGCCGCGGTGCCGGCAGATGTTGAGGAACGCGCGCAGCTCCCCGGAGCGGGAACGGGTGACGAGTACGCTCTCGCGGCCGACCTGGACGGTGCGGAAGGCGCCGGGTTTGTCGAGGTCGGCGGCGCGCACCGCGCAGAACCAGAGCGATTCGAAGACGCGTTCCTGCTCCTGCCGGAAGATCTCCGGGTCGGTGTAGAAGTGGCCCGGCAGCGTGGTCATCAGGCTGGCGGCGGACGGGGCCTCGGGGGTCGTCGTCACGGTGGCGTGCTCCTCCGTACTCCTCAAGCGGGTCAAGCGGGTCAAGCGGGTCAAGCGGGTCAAGCGGGTCAAGCGGGTCAAGCGGTCAAGCGGGTCAAGCGGGCGCGGCGGCAAGGCGGCTGGGGTCGAAGAGTTCGATGGGGTGCTCGGTGGTGCCGTCAAGGGCCAGATCGGCGACGATCTCGCCGACGACCGGCACGAACTTGAAGCCGTGCCCGGAGAATCCGGCCGCGACGGTGACCGACTCCGGGTGGGCCGGGTGACGGGTGATGACGAAGTGCTCGTCGGGCGTGTTGGAGTACATGCAGGTCGCGGCCTTGAGGAACTGCCCAGGCAGGGACGGGATGCGGCCCGCCATGTGCTCCGCCATCGCCGCGACCTCGTGCTCGTGGACCGTGCGCTCGATGGTCTCCGGAGTGCACGCGGTGCCCTTGCGGAAGAAGGCGACCTTCGCGCCGAGATCCGGGCCGTCGATGGCCGGGAAGCCGTAGACCTGCACGTCGTCCGCGTCCTCCCAGATGTAGATCGGGTGGTTCTGAGGCAGGAAGGGCCGCACGCCGCCGGTCGGCTGGAACCAGTACATGACCTGCCGCTCGATGGTGAACGGCACCCCGACGTCGGTCAGCAGCTGTGGAGCCCAGGCGCCGGGACAGATCACCAACTGCCCTGCGGTGTAGGTGTCTTCGGCCGTGTGCACGCGGACGCCGTCCCGGCACGGCTCCCAGCGCGTCATCGGCTCCTCGAAGTGCAGGTCGGCGCCCTGCCGCGTGGCGAGCTGCAGATGCGCGGCGACGGTGTTCTCGGGGCGCACGAGCCCGGCCCGCGCCTCGTACAGCGCGACCTCGTCGTCCCTGGGGCTGAGCGTCGGGAAGCGCCGGCGTATCTCGGGGGCGTCGAGCATCTCGTGGGGGAGGTCCCACTGCTGTGCGGAGAGCAGCGAACCGGAGACGGCGCGGCTCTCGGGGCGGCCGATCATCACGCCGCCGCACAGGGTGGCGATCTCGCGGCCGGTGTCGCGTTCCAGGCGTGAGTACAGTTCGTACGAGCGCAGCAGGAGCGGGACGTACGCCGGGTCCTCGAAGTAGGACTGCCGGGTGATGCGCGAACCCCCGTGGCTCGAGCCGCGGTTGTGGACGGGGCCGAACTTCTCCAGGCCGAGGACACGGGCACCGCGCGCGGACAGGTGGTGGGCGGCGGCGCTGCCCATGCCGCCGAGGCCGATCACGATCACGTCATAGGTGGGGGACACAGAGCTTCCTCCATAACTGCAGCCGATCACTGCTGCCGCTGGGCCTCTAGCGGCGGATGCGGGTCATCTTCGGGTCGAACAGCGGCTCTTCGGCGACCGTCGCGGGGACCTTCTCGCCGAAGTACTCGATGTGCACGCTTGCGCCCGTCTCCAGCGGCGGAAGCCAGGCGTAGGCGACACAGCGGCCCAGCGTGTATCCGTACGAGGCGCTGGTGACGTAGCCGGCGGGCACCCCGCCGACGTAGACGGGCTCCTTGCCGAGGACGACGGCGGCCGGATCATCGAGCAGCAGAGCGGTGAGTTTCCGTTCGGGGGAGCCGAGTTGTTCGAGCGCCGTGCGGCCCACGAAGTCGCCCCGGTCCATGCGGACGGCGAAGCCGACACCCGCCTCGTAGGGGTTGTGTTCGGCTGTCATGTCGTGGCCCCACGCGCGGTAGCCCTTTTCCAGGCGCAGGCTGTTGAACGCGGACCGCCCGGCCGCGATCACGCCGTGCCGCTGCCCCGCCTCCCAGAGCGTGTCCCAGAGCCGGAGCCCGGTGTCGGCGCTCGTGTAGAGCTCCCAGCCCAGCTCACCGACGTACGACAGACGCATCGCCGTCACCGGGACATGCCCGATGTACGTCTCCTTGGCCCTGAAGTAGCCGAACGCCTCGTGCGAGAAGTCGTCGCGGGTGAGCGGCTGGACGAGGTCGCGGGCGAGCGGGCCCCAGACGCCGATGCAGCAGGTCCCCGATGTGATGTCCCGCAGGTGTACGTCGTCGGGGGCGTGGCGCAGGAGCCAGTCCAGATCGGCCGGACTGTTGGCACCGACCTGGAAGCGGTCCGGGGCGAGCCGGGCCACCGTGAGGTCCGAGCGGATGCCGCCCGACTCGTCCAGGAGGAGGGTGTACGTCACCGCACCGGGCTTCTTGGCCAGGTTGTTGGAGGTCATGCGCTGCAGGAACGCGAGCGCGCCGGGTCCCGACACCTCCAGGCGGCGCAGGGGAGTCATGTCGTACAGGGCGACCTTCTCGCGCGTGACCCGCGCCTCGGCCGCCGCGATCGGCGACCAGTGCCGGGCCGACCATGCGTCGCGTTCGGGGACTTCGACGCCTGGCTCGACGCCCGCGAGGAGCGGGGCGTTCGCCTCGTACCAGTGCGGACGCTCCCAGCCGCCGCCCTCCAGGAAGACGGCGCCCAGCTCCTGCTGCCGGGCGTAGAAGGGGCTGACCCGCAGCGGCCGGGGCTGTTCCATGGGCTGCAACGGGTGGAGGACGTCGTAGACCTCGACGAACTGCTGTGCGCCGCGGTCGGCGACGTACGAAGGGGAGCGCTGGGCGTCATCGAAGCGGGTGAGGTCGCAGTCGTGCACGTCGACGGAGGGCCGCCCGTCGATCATCCACTCGGCGACCGCCTTGGCCACGCCCGCGGAGTGCGTCACCCACACCGCCTCGGCAAGCCAGAACCCGCGCAGCGCACGGTACTCGCCGATGACCGGCATCCCGTCGGGGGTGAAGGAGAAGACGCCGTTGAAGCCTTCCGCGACGTCGGTGTCGCGCAGGGCGGGCAGCAGCCAGCCGCAGTCCTTCCAACTCGGCGCGAAATCCTCCTCGGTGAAGGGATACGAGGACGGCATCTGTGGTGCGTCGTCGTAAGCCGGGACGGTGAACGCGTCTATGGGCAACGGTCGGTGGGCGTACGAACCGATGCCGATGCGGTCGGTGTGTTCACGGAAGTACAGATCGCGGTCCTGGAAGCGGAGGATCGGCTTCGAAGCTTCTGTGCGCGGGTCGTTGACGCCCGCGAGCTCGGGGAGCGGTGCGGTCTTCGCGTACTGATGGGCGAGCGGGAGGAGAGGGATGTCGACACCGGCCATGCGTCCGATCACCGGGCCCCAGAAACCCGCCGCCGACACGACGTGGTCGGCGGGGAACGTGCCCCGGTCGGTGACGACGGCGGTGACGCGACCGTCCTCCTGGTCTATGCCGGTGACGGTGTGCCGGTCGAGGAAACGTGCGCCACGCGCGCGTGCCGTCTCGATCTGCGCCCGGCAGGCGAGCACGGCGCGGGCGAGCCCGTCGTCGGGAGTGTGCAGGCCGCCGAGAACCTTGCTCTCGTCGATGAGCGGCCACATCTCCTTGCACCGGGCGGGCCCTACGAGCTCCGCGCGGATGCCCCAGGAAGCGGCGTACCCGGCCTTGCGGTGCAGGTCGGACCAGCGCTCGGGCGTGGTGGCGAGTTCGAGGCCGCCGACCGGGTTGAAGCAGGAAAGGCCGTCCACTTCCAGGGCCCCGAACTTCTCCACCGTGTACGTCGCGAAGGCGGTCAGGGTCTTGGACGGTCCTGTCTGGAAGACCAGGCCGGGGGCGTGTGACGTGGAGCCGCCGGGGGCCGGGAGCGGCCCCTGTTCGAGGACCGTGACGTCGGTCCAGCCACGGGCGGTCAGTTCATCGGCGAGCGAGCAGCCGACGATGCCGGCGCCGATGACCATCACACGGGGTATCGGGGAACGGTCGCTCACAGGACCACCACCGAACGCAGGACCTCGCCCCGGTGCATCCTGCCGAACGCCTCCTCGACCTGGTCGAGGGCGATGGTCTCGGAGACGAACCCACCGAGGTCGAGTCGGCGGCTGAGGTACTGGTCGATGAGGATCGGGAAGTCCCGGGTCGGCAGACAGTCCCCGTACCAGGAGGACTTGAGGGCGCCGCCGCGCGAGAACAGGTCGATCAGGGGCAGGTCGATCTTCATCTCCGGGTCGGGCACACCGACCTGGACGAGCACACCGGCGTGATCGCGCATGTAGAAGGCCTGCTTGTACGTCGACGGGGTGCCGACCGCATCGATCGCGACGTCGACCCCGAAACCGCCGGTGAGTTCACGGACCGCCTCGACGGGGTCCGTGCCACGGGAGTTGACGGTGTGCGTGGCGCCGAACCGGGTCGCCCCGTCGAGCTTGGACTCGTCGATGTCGACGGCGATGACACGGCGTGCGCCCGCGAGGGAGGCCCCGGCGATCGCGGCGTTGCCGACCCCGCCGCAGCCGATGACGGCCACGGTGTCGCCGCGGCCCACCCGGCCGGTGTTCACGGCGGCCCCGTATCCGGCCATCACCCCGCAGCCGATCAGTCCGGCGGCCTCGGGGCGGGCCGCCGGGTCGACCTTCACGGCCTGCCCGGCGGCGACCAGGGTCTTCTCTGCGAAGGCGCCGATGCCGAGGGCGGGGCTCAAGGGAGTGCCGTCCAGGAGGGTCATGGGCCGGGCGGCGTTGCGTGAGTCGAAGCAGTACCAGGGGCGGCCGCGCAGACAGGAGCGGCAGGCTCCGCAGGGCGCGCGCCAGGCGAGCACCACATAGTCGCCGGGGGACAGATCGGCGACATCGGCGCCGACCGCCTCGACGGTACCGGCGGCCTCATGGCCGAGCAGGAACGGGAACGCGTCGTTGATCGCGCCTTCCCGGTAGTGCAGATCCGTGTGGCAGACCCCGCAGGCCTGCACGGAGACAAGTACCTCTCCCGGTCCGGGATCTGGCACGACGATTGTCTGCACCTCGACGGGTGCGCCCCTTTTCATGGCGACGACGGCACGGACCTCGTGTGGCACGGCCAGACTCCTCTGCTGTTGCGCACTGCACGACGGGTTGCGCTATGAGAGACATAGTGGGAACGCCATCAAGAGGCCGTCAAGGGGTGGGAGTTAACCCTTGGCAAATCCGCTGGGCACGGCGAAACGCGATCGACACGCGACGAGGGCAGACGCCGAATCACGGCGCGGCGGACGCGGAATCACGGCGCGGCGGACGCGGAAACGCAACGAGGGCGGAGCCAGGAATCCCTGGCTCCGCCCTCGTGTCCGGTGTCTAGCGGCGATCCGTCAGAAGCCGTAGCCCATCCGGCGCGACAGCTCCACGGCCGCGGCGACGGTGCGCTTGGCGAGCTCGGTGCGGCGGTCCTCGGTCAGGCGGTACACGGGCCCCGACGCGCTGAGCGCCCCGATCACCTTGCCGTCGTGCGCGCGCACCGGTGCGGCGACCGCGGCCAGGCCCACTTCGAGCTCCTCCACGGCGATGGCGAAACCCTGGTCGACGACGGCCTCGAGCTCGCCGCGCAGCGCCACCGTCCCGGTCACCGTGTGCTCGGTCAGGCGTGCCAGCGTCCGGGCGATCAGGCCTTCGCGCAGCGTGGTCGGCAGGTGTGCCAGGAGGATCTTGCCGCTTGAGGTGGCGTGCAGCGGGGTGCGCCTGCCCAGCCAGTTCTGCGCGGTCACGGACGCGGGGCCGCGGGCCTGCATGATGTTGACCGCGGCATCGTCGTCCAGGATCGCGATGTTGACGGTCTCGCCCAGCTCGTCGGCGAGGTCGCGGCAGACAGGGCCGCCCTCCTGGGAGATGTCGAGACGCACTGCCGCCGCCCCGGCGAGGCGCAGTACGCCGGCCCCCAGGAAGTACTTGCCGCGGTCCTTGGCCTGGCCCACGAGGCCCCGGTTCTCGAGCACGCCGAGCAGCCGGAAGGCCGTCGACTTGTGCACCCCCAACTCGTCGGCGATCTCGGTGACTCCGGCTTCGCCGAGCCGCGCGAGTATCTCCAGGACGGTGACCGCGCGGTCCACGGACTGGACGGATCCCGGTGCCGCTTTCGGCTGCTTCTCGCGGGACTCCTCAGGCTCGTTCTCGCGCGGCTCCTCGATCTGATCAGGCTGTTTCCGCGTGCCGGTCATGTCTTAACTCTCACCACCTCGCGGCCCGTTGAAGCCGCATCTGCGGGAAGCCCTTGACGCGATGGGCGTCCCGACCGGATTCTGTTGCGTATAGCGCTCCCTCGTGCGCCATACGAAACATCATGTTACCGAAGGGTCCTGGACCGAGAAGGTGTCAGGACCGGGCCGAGAGAGATCAAGAGGGGGGCCCATGATTCCCGTCTGCCGCCTTGAAGACCTCCCCGCGGGCGAATCCGTCCGTGTCGACACCACACCGCCCGTCGCGGTGTTCAACGCCGACGGCGAGATCTACGCCATCGACGACACCTGCAGTCACCAGGACGCCTCTCTCTCCGAGGGCTGGGTCGAGGGCTGTCTGGTCGAATGCCCGCTCCATGCCGCCTCATTCGATCTCCGTACCGGGCTGCCGACCTGTCTTCCCGCCCGCCGCGCCGTGCGTACCCACCGGGTGAGCGTCGACGACGGCACGATCCACGTCCACCTGGTGGCCGAGGAAGGTTCCGCCGCATGAGGACCATCACCGTGGTGGGCGCCTCGCTCGCCGGGCTCTACGCGGCGCGCGAGCTGCGCGCCCAGGGCTACGACGGGCGGCTCGTGATCATCGGGGACGAGCCGCACCCACCGTACGACAGGCCGCCGCTGTCCAAGGACTTCCTCACCGGCAAGGCCGATGAGACCCAACTCGCCCTCTCCGATGCCGAGGAGAGCGACGAACTCGCCGCCGAGTGGCTGCTCGGGGTGCGCGCCCGGGGCCTGGACCCGCGCGGGCGCACCGTGCTCCTCGAAGGCGGCAGGACCATCGCGAGCGACGGGGTGGTCATCGCGACCGGAGCGTCCGCGCGCCGTCTGCCGGGGCCCAATCTGTCAGGGGTGCACACCCTGCGCACCCTGGACGATGCCCGTGCCCTGCGCGCGGAGTTGACCGGAGGGCCGCGGCGGGTCGTGGTGATCGGCGGTGGATTCATCGGCGCCGAGACCGCGTCATCGTGCGCGTCGCTCGGGCACGACGTGACGGTGGTCGAGGCCGCCCCGCTGCCGCTGCTCCCGCAACTGGGCGCGGACATGGCAGCGGTGTGCGCGGGGCTGCACGCGCGCGGGGGAGCGGAGCTCGTGACGGGCACCGGTGTCGCCGCGCTGCGCGGCGACACGGCCGTGCGCGGGGTGGAGCTGGCCGACGGCCGTGTGCTCCCCGCCGATGTGGTCGTCGTCGGCATCGGGGCCACCCCCAACACCGGGTGGCTCGCGGGCTCGACCCTCGCCGTGGACGACGGAGTGCTCTGCGACGACGGCTGTGTCACCGCGCTGCCGCACGTGGTCGCCGTGGGCGATGTCGCCCGCGTGGGCGGCGCGCGAGCCGAGCACTGGACGAGCGCCACGGAGCAACCCCGCGTCGCCGTGGCCAACTTGCTGGCAGGTCACACCGCCGAGACGGTGCGGCCGCTGCCGTACTTCTGGTCCGACCAGTACGGCTCCCGCATCCAGTTCGCGGGGCGTCGGCGCGCCGATGACACCGTGCGCCTCATCGAAGGCTCAACGGAGGAGGGGAGCTTCCTCGCCGCGTACGAGCGTGATGGGCACACCACGGCGGTCCTCGCGGTGGACCGGGCACGCCCGTTCATGCGCATGCGGCGCGCTCTGCTGACATCGGTGCCCGTGGCGGCCTGACCGGCTGGAGTGCTCCTCGGAGTACTCCTTGCAGTGCGCGTAGGGCGCGGGGCGCACTTAGGGGTGCGACAGCTGCCCCGTCCCGCCGCGCCGCCGTATGCGTTCTTCGCTCCGCGCCGCCGTCCGGGCCTGCCGACGGGCCCGGCGCCGCTCGCGCCGCAGCTGACGCGCCGTGCTGCTCGGCACCGAGACCACGCCGTGCCGTTGGTTCCACACCTGGCGGGTCACCCACACGTCGAGGACGCCCCACGTGGCGACCACGGTGCTTGCCACGCTGCTGAGCACCATCGGGAAGGACAGCCAGGATCCGGCCAGCGCGCACAGGAACGCCGTCATCGCCTGTATCAAGGTCAACGCCACGATGATCACGGCTCGCACCGCGGCCGTACGCACCGGATCGGGCAGGCGCCGTCTGCGTGCCGGCTCCTCTACCCACAACTCCCTGCGGTCTTCGTCGGACCCGGGCCGAGGCCCGGATACCTCGTGCTCTTTCGCGGTCGTCCTTTGACGTTCTGCCGTGGCCATCAAATCGTCACTCCCCCGATGCCCCTCGGGCCGTTCGATGAGATGTCGGCGGACCCGACTCCCCAGTGGCTGCCCGGTATACGCAGCTTTACGCCACCTGGTGACGGCATGCGGTCCTCTGGTGCCCGCAGTCCCCAACTCCCGTACTGAAAGACGAGCGAGAGGCCCGGAAGATTCCCGCACCGTTCGGAAAAGCGAAGAGATCAGGCCAACTGGGAAGATCGACAAGATGGACTGTGTCGTGTGGCATGTGCCACACGCGGGTTGCAATCTCCCGAATTGAAGGGACAACTGGGGACGTCGATTTTGCGTCACGGCTGAAATCCATCCGGATGCGCCTTCGAGTTGCTCCTGGGTCAGTAGTAGGCTCACGCCGTTTGTTGACGCACATGTGTGCCCCTGGCCAAAGCGCGGCCACAGGGGGCCGATCTGGGGGAGGCCATGCGCTTTCGCGGGAAGTCCATCCGCCGGAAGATCGTGGCATTGCTGCTCGTGCCGCTCATCTCCCTGACCGCGATGTGGGGTTTCGCCACTTATCTCACCGGCCAGTCGGCCAAGGACCTCATCGACGTCTCCGACGTCGTCGACAAGATCGGCTACCCGATCGAGGACACGGCCAGGGTCGTCCAGCAGGAACGCCGCCAGACCCTCGTCTATCTCGCCGATCCCCGCGCCTCCGACGCGCTCGCCGCACTGCGCCGCAGCCGCACGGCCACCGACGACATGGTCGCCAAGGTCGTGGAGAACGCGGAGCACCCGGACGTGCGGGACGAGATCAGCGGAGAGTCGGCGGACCGGCTCGCCTCGCTCCTCGACTCCTTCGAGGGCATCGAGTCGCTGCGCCGCACGGTCGAGGAAGGCACCATCACCCGCGCCGGCGCGCTGAAGATGTATACGAAGCTGATCGACCCCTGCTACGGCTTCCTGACGACCCTCCACGGTGTCGACGACGTCAAGTTGGACCAGCAGGGCCGGGCGCTCGTCGGGGTCAACCGCGCGCGTGAACTGCTCTCCCGCGAGGACGCACTGCTCGGCTCCGCACTGGTCGCGCGCCGGCTCACCAAGACCGAGATCCGGGAGATCTCCGATCTCAGGGCCCAGCGCACGCTCCTGTACGAGGTCAACCTTGCGCAGCTGCCTGAGGACGAGCGCGCCCGATACGAGCGCTACTGGAACGGCGCCGAGACGACGGAGCTGAGGGCCGCCGAGAAGGCCGTCGTCGAATCCTCGCCCGGCGCCCCGCGCTCCGTCACGTCGGCGCGCTGGGACGCCGCGTCGGGCAAGGCGCTCAAGGATCTCGCCGAGCGCGACAAGGCGGCGGGCGACCGCTTCCAGGACCGCGTCGAACCGGTGGCCGTCGGCGTGATCGTGCGCGTCGTCGTGGCGGGCGTGTTCGGCCTGCTCGCCCTGCTGTTCTCGGTCTTCATGTCCGTACGCATCGGCAGCAGCCTCATCCGTGACCTGCGCCGCATGCGCCTTGAGGCCCATGAGGCGTCCGGCGTCCGGCTGCCCGGCGTGCTGCGCCGCCTGGCGGCGGGCGAGCACGTCGACGTGGAGACCGAAGCGCCGCGTCTGTCGTACGAGAAGGACGAGATCGGTCAGGTCGGCCAGGCGCTCAACACCCTGCAGCGCGCCGCGGTCGAGGCCGCCGTCAAACAGGCCGACCTGCGCCGCGGCGTCTCCGAGGTCTTCGTCAACCTCGCCCGCCGCAGCCAGGTGCTCCTGCACAAGCAGCTCACCCTGCTCGACACGATGGAGCGCAGGACCGAGGACACCGACGAACTCGCCGACCTCTTCCGCCTCGACCACCTCACCACGCGCATGCGGCGGCACGCAGAGGGCCTCGTGATCCTCTCCGGCGCCGCCCCGTCCCGGCAGTGGCGCAAGCCCGTCCAGCTCATGGACGTCGTCCGAGCGGCCGTCGCCGAGGTCGAGGACTACGAGCGCATCGAGGTGCGCCGTCTGCCGCGCATCGCCGTCACCGGGCCCGCGGTCGCCGACCTCACCCACCTGATGGCCGAACTCCTGGAGAACGCCACGGTGTTCTCGCCGCCGCACACCGCGGTGCAGGTACTCGGAGAGCAGGTCGCCAACGGCTTCACCCTGGAGATCCACGACAGGGGACTCGGCATGGCCGCCGACGCGCTTCTGGACGCCAACCTCCGCCTCGCGGAGACACCGGAGTTCGAACTCTCCGACACCGACCGACTCGGCCTCTTCGTGGTGAGCCGCCTCGCCCAGCGGCAGCGCGTACGCGTCTCCCTGCAGCCCTCTCCGTACGGCGGGACCACCGCCGTCGTGTTCATCCCGGAGACGCTGCTCACGGACGACGCACCGGACACGAACGGCATCGGGTTCCGCCTCGACAGGCCGCAGCCCAAGCAGGCCGTGGGCCGCGACGCCTCGGGCGACAAGCAGGCCGCGCTCGGCCAGGTGCCCGTGCAGCTGCCAGGTCTTCCCGCGTCCCTCCTCGACGGTCCCGTCGAGCTGGAGGCGCCGGTCGGCATGGCGGACCTCGACCCCTTCCCGGGCGCTCTCGGCGACCTCGGCGACGACGACAGTGAGCGGGGTGGCCTCTTCCGCCCGCGCCGCCGCATGACCGGGGTTCCGGCGGACGAGCAGCACCAACAGGCCCGCGACGAGCGGGAGACGGGCGAGCGCGGGCCCACCCACCCCGATGACCTGCCCTCGCGCGGCAGCGGCAGCGGTGATGGCAGCGGTGATGGCAGCGGCGGAGGCAACGTCTTCGGCGGCTCCGGTGAGGACGCGGACCCTGCAGACCCCGTTCAGCTGCCCCGCCGCAGGACCCCGAAGCTGGTCTCCTCGCACGGCCGCCCCGTGACGCACAACAGGCCCAGGGGCGCCGCGCAGGACGAGGACACGGCTCCTGAGCGTCCCGAGCGCCCTGAGCGCTCGCAGGCCCCTGTGGGGCGCCCCCAGGGCGGCGCCGTGGACCGCGACCGCGGCAACCGCACCGCGGCAGAGCCCATCGATCTGCCGCGCCGCCCCGAGGCACAGTCCGCCTGGCCCGACCTCTCCCCGCCGCACCGCGACGTCACCGCGGCCGACGCCCCGCCGGACCTCCCGCGGCGCAGCCGCCTGACGGAGTCCGGACGCCCGGAAACTGCGGGTCGTACGGAAACTGGGGGTCGTACGGAAGCTGCGGGTCGCCCGGAAACTGCGGGCAAGGAGCCCACCACCGCCCCCGGCGGACTGCCCCGGCGCGTGCGCCAGGCCAACCTCGCCCCACAATTGAAGGATGGGCCGGAACAACGTACGGAGCGCGACCCGGCCACGACCAGGCCGGAAGAACGCGACGCCGACGAGGTACGCAGCCGCATGGCTTCGCTCCAGCGTGGCTGGCAGCGTGGTCGTGAAGAGAACGCCGCGGGCGAAGACGCCTCCGACGGCACAGCACCAGGAACCACATCTGAGGGGGACGGTCGATGACCGCACCGAAGGCCGACGCACGTACCGCCACACCGGGGGGATCGGGAGAGCTCAACTGGCTCCTCGACGAACTGGTGGAGCGGGTCGCCAGCATCCGCAAGGCGCTCGTGCTCTCCGGCGACGGCCTGCCCACCGGCCTGTCCAAGGATCTGACCAGGGAGGACAGCGAGCATCTCGCGGCTGTCGCCTCCGGCTTCCACAGTCTCGCCAAGGGCGTCGGACGTCACTTCGAGGCCGGCCGGGTCCGCCAGACCGTGGTCGAGCTCGACGATGCCTTCCTGTTCGTCACGGCCGCGGGTGACGGCAGCGCTCTCGCCGTCCTCTCGGACGCGGACTCCGACGTAGGTCTGGTCGCCTACGAAATGACGCTGCTGGTCAAGAGGGTGGGTGTGCATCTGGGTACGGCGCCGCGCACCGACCTGACCGCGGGAGGGTAGCGGGAGGGTATGAGCGAAGACGGGCAGGGGACACAGGGGACGCATCGCTGGTTCGACGACGACGCCGGACCCGTGGTGCGGCCGTACGCCATGACGCGCGGCCGGACCACCAGTCGGGCACAGCACCGCCTCGATCTGATCGCGGTCGTCATCGCGGAGGCCCGTGCCGGCGACCCGGAGGCGGACCGGACGCTGTCCCCGGAGCACGTGGACATCGTCGGGCTCTGCCGTGACAGCCCCCAGTCGGTCGCCGAACTGGCGGCCGAACTGGACCTTCCCATCGGCGTGATCCGCGTTCTCATCGGCGATCTCGTCGACGACGAACTGGTGCACGTGACACGTCCCGTACCCCCCGCGGAACTGCCGGACGAGAGTATTCTGCGCGACGTGATCAACGGCCTCCGGGCGCTCTGAACAGCGCGGAAGCGGGGAGTGAGACGTGACTGGCTGGCAGTTCTGGGTCGACAGGGGCGGCACCTTCACGGATGTCGTCGCGCGGCGTCCCGACGGGCAGCTGCTCACGCACAAACTCCTGTCGGAGAACCCGTCCCGCTATGCCGATGCGGCCGTCGAGGGCATCCGTGAACTCCTGCGCGGCGCCCCTGGCGTCCCCGACGACACGGCGGACGTACCCATCGACGTCGTCCGTATGGGTACGACGGTGGCCACCAACGCCCTTCTGGAGCGCAAGGGCGAGCCCACCGCCCTGGTGATCACCCGGGGCTTCGGCGACGCCCTGCGGATCGCCTACCAGAACCGCCCGCACATCTTCGCCCGCGAGATCGTCCTCCCTGAGCTGCTGTACGACCGGGTCATCGAGGCGGACGAGCGCGTCACCGCCGAGGGCGAGGTCTTACGGGCACCCGACCTGGAGCAGCTCGCTGGGCCCCTGCGCCAGGCCTACGAGGACGGCATCCGGGCCGTCGCGGTGGTCTGTATGCACAGCCATCTGCACCCCGCCCACGAGCAGGCGATCGCCGACCTTGCCGTCCGCACCGGTTTCCCGCAGATCTCACTCTCCAGTGAGGTCAGCCCGCTGATGAAGCTGGTCCCGCGCGGCGACACGGCGGTCGTCGACGCTTACCTGTCACCCGTCCTGCACCGCTACGTCCAGCACGTCGCCGATGAACTCAGCGGCGTGCGGCTGATGTTCATGCAGTCGAACGGCGGCCTCACCGAAGCGGGCCAGTTCCGCGGCAAGGACGCGATCCTGTCCGGGCCCGCAGGCGGCATCGTCGGCATGGCCCGTATGTCGCACCGCGCGGGCTTCGACCGTGTCATCGGCTTCGACATGGGCGGCACGTCCACCGACGTATCGCACTACGCGGGCGAGTACGAACGGGTCTTCACCACGCAGATCGCGGGCGTACGGCTGCGCGCGCCGATGCTGGACATCCACACCGTCGCGGCGGGCGGCGGCTCCGTGCTGCACTTCGACGGCAGCCGCTACCGCGTGGGCCCCGATTCCGCGGGCGCAACGCCGGGCCCGGCGAGCTACCGGGGCGGCGGCCCGCTCACGGTCACCGATGCCAACGTCGCCCTCGGACGCATCCAGCCCGCCCATTTCCCCCATGTGTTCGGGCAGGACGGCGACCAGCGCCTCGACGAGACCCTCGTACGCGACCGTTTCACCGCACTGGCCCGCGACATCAGGGAACACACCGGCGACGACCGCACTCCGGAGCAGGTCGCCGAGGGTTATCTCCAGATCGCTGTCGCCAACATCGCCTCCGCCGTCAAGCGCATCTCGGTCCAGAAGGGCCACGACGTCACCCGCTACGCCCTCACCACGTTCGGCGGCGCGGGCGGCCAGCACGCCTGCATGGTCGCCGACTCGCTCGGCATCCGCACCGTCCTCGTACCCCCGATGGCGGGAGTGCTCTCCGCGCTCGGCATCGGCCTCGCCGACACCACCGCGATGCGTGAGCAGTCCGTGGAGGCCCGCCTCGAACCGTCCGAGATGCCCCACGTCCTGAAGACCGCCGACGATCTCGAGGAAGCGGCCAGAGCCGAGCTCCTGGCCGAGGACGTGCCCGAGGACCGCGTCCGCGTCACCCGCCGTGCCCAGCTGCGCTACGACGGCACCGACACCACGCTCACCGTGGAACTCACGGAGCCGGACCGCATGATCCGCGCCTTCGAAGAACGCCACCGCACCACCTACTCCTTCACGCTGGACCGCCCTGTCGTCGTCGAGGCCCTCTCCGTGGAGGCCACCGGACTGACCGAGCAGCCCGACCTCTCCGCGCTCGCCGGTGACACGCGCCGAGGCGCTCCGGAGACCGTAAGGCTGCACACGGGCGGCACCTGGCGCGACGTGCCCCTGCACCGCCGCGAGGAACTGCCGCCCGGCGAGAGCGTCGACGGACCCGCGATCATCACGGAGGCCAGCGCCACGACGGTCGTGGACGAGGGCTGGCGGGCGGCCATGACATCCGAGGGACATCTGGTCATGGAACGCGTGGTGGTACCCGAGGGTTCCGCCGTGAGCACCGAAGCCGACCCCGTCCTCCTGGAGGTCTTCAACAACCTCTTCATGTCGATCGCCGAACAGATGGGCGCCCGCCTGGAGTCCACGGCCCAGTCGGTCAACATCAAGGAGCGGCTCGACTTCTCCTGCGCCCTCTTCGACCCGGACGGCAACCTGGTCGCCAACGCCCCGCACATCCCCGTGCACCTGGGCTCGATGGGCACCAGCGTGAAGGAGGTGATCCAGCGTCGCGGCAGCCGCATGCGTCCGGGGGACTCCTACGCGGTCAACGACCCGTACCACGGTGGAACCCACCTCCCGGACGTCACCGTCATCACGCCGGTGTTCGACACTGCGGAGGAGCACGAGACGCCGGGGGAGCGGATCCTCTTCTACGTGGCATCGCGCGGGCACCACGCCGAGATCGGCGGCATCGCCCCCGGCTCCATGCCGGCGAACAGCCGCACCATCGAGGAGGAGGGCATCCTCTTCGACAACTGGCTTCTTGTAGAGGGCGGCCACTTCCGCGAGGCCGAGACGCAGAGCCTGCTCACCGACGCCCCGTACCCCTCCCGCAACCCGGCCACCAACCTCGCCGACCTGCGCGCCCAGATCGCCGCCAACCAGAAGGGCGTCGACGAAGTCGCCCGCATGATCGAGAACTTCGGGCTCGATGTCGTCCAGGCGTACATGAGGCACGTACAGGACAACGCGGAGGAAGCGGTACGCCGTGTCGTCGACGCCCTGGAGGAGGGCGAGTTCGCCTATCCGACCGACTCGGGGGCCGTCATCCGGGTCCGCGTCTCGGTGGACCGCGAAGCCCGCTCGGCGACCATCGACTTCACCGGTACGTCCCCCCAGCTCGCCACGAACTTCAACGCACCCTTCGCGGTGGTCAACGCCGCGGTCCTCTACGTCTTCCGCACCCTGGTGGCCGAGGACATCCCGCTCAACGACGGCTGCCTGCGCCCGCTGCGCATCATCGTGCCACCGGGCTCCCTGCTCGCGCCCGAGCCCCCGGCGGCCGTCGTCGCCGGGAACGTCGAGACCTCGCAGGCGATCACCGGCGCGCTCTACGGCGCCCTGGGTGTCCAGGCAGAGGGCTCCGGGACGATGAACAACGTCACCTTCGGAAACGACCGCCACCAGTACTACGAGACGGTGGCCTCGGGATCCGGAGCGGGCGACGGCTTCGACGGGGCGTCCGTCGTCCAGACCCACATGACCAACTCCCGGCTCACCGACCCCGAAGTCCTCGAGTGGCGCCTGCCCGTGCTCCTGGAGGAGTTCGCGGTGCGCCGGGGCAGCGGCGGCAACGGGGCGTGGCGCGGCGGTGACGGGGCTGTACGCCGCATCCGCTTCCGCGAGCCGATGACGGTGTCCACGCTCTCGCAGCACCGCAGAGTGGCGCCGTACGGCATGGCCGGCGGCAGCCTCGGAGCGCTCGGCACCGGCCGTGTGGAGCGCGCCGACGGCCGGGTCCAGACGCTGGAAGGCAGCGACTTCGTGGACGCGGGCCGCGATGACGTACTCGTGATCGAAACCCCGGGCGGCGGCGGATACGGCCCCGTCCGGAGCGACAGCAGTGAACCAAGCGCGACCCCCGAAGCAAGCGCGACCCCGCAAGCAAGCGCAACCCCCGAAGCAACTGATCCAGGAGTAGCGAGCGATGATCTTCAAGCGTTCTGAGCGCGGCAAGGCCCCAGTCGAGCCGGTCACGCTGAAGATCCTGGTGGCGGGCGGCTTCGGCGTGGGCAAGACGACCCTCGTCGGCGCCGTCAGCGAGATCAAACCGCTGCGCACCGAGGAGTTGCTCAGCGAGGCGGGCCGTCCGATCGACGACACCAGCGGCGTCTCGGGCAAGCACACCACGACCGTCGCCATGGACTTCGGCCGGATCACGCTGCGCGAGGACCTGGTCCTCTACGTCTTCGGAACCCCGGGCCAGGACCGCTTCTGGTTCCTCTGGGACGAGCTGGCCACCGGAGCGCTCGGCGCCGTGGTCCTCGCCGACACCCGCCGCCTCGAGGACTGCTTCGCGGCGGTCGACTACTTCGAGCGCCGCTCCATACCCTTCGTCGTCGGCGTCAACTGCTTCGAGGGCGCGTCCCGCTACCCCGCCGACGCCGTGCGCCAGGCGCTCGACCTCGACCCCGGTGTCCCCGTGGTGATGTGCGACGCGCGCGAGCGGCAGTCCGTCAAGGAAGTGCTCATCGGAGTGGTCCAGCACGCGATGGCGGCCGCCGCGGCGGCCAGGGAGCCCGCGACCACGTGAGGGCGTGACCATGCCTCTGTGAGAGCGCGTGTACGCGTGCGGAACCGTGGCCCGTACCCCCGCCGAACGGGGTACGGGCCACGGTCACCCTCGGCTCAGCTCGCGCCGTCCTCGTGCCAGCCGAAGCTCCGCTCCACCGCCTTGCGCCAGTTGCCGTACTCGCGATCGCGCACCTCGGTGTCCATCGACGGCGTCCATTCGGCGTCCTGCTGCCAGTGCGCCTTCAGCTCGTCGAGGTCATTCCACACGCCGGTCGCGAGCCCGGCGGCGTACGCGGCGCCCAGACACGTCGTCTCGGTGATCTTCGGCCGGATCACCGGCACCCCGAGGACATCCGCCTGGTGCTGCATCAGCAGATTGTTCTTGGTCATGCCGCCGTCCACCTTCAGGGTCCGTAACTGCACCCCGGAGTCCTGGTACATGGCGTCGACGACCTCGCGGGTCTGCCAGCTGGTCGCCTCCAGGACGGCGCGCGCCAGGTGCGCCTTGGTCACGTACCGGGTGAGCCCGGTGACGACACCGCGCGCGTCGGAACGCCAGTAGGGCGCGAAGAGACCGGAGAACGCGGGCACGATGTACGCCCCGCCGTTGTCCTCCACGCTCGCGGCCAGGGGCTCGATCTCGTCCGCGTTGCGGATGATGCCGAGCTGGTCGCGGAACCACTGCACAAGGGCGCCGGTGATCGCGATCGCCCCTTCGAGGCAGTAGACGGGCGCCTCCGAGCCGATCTTGTAGCCCATCGTGGTGAGCAGCCCGTTCTTCGAGGGGACGGGCCGGTTACCGGTGTTGAGCAACAAGAAGCTGCCGGTTCCGTACGTGTTCTTCGCCGTCCCCGTGTCGTAGCAGGCCTGCCCGAAGATGGCCGCCTGCTGGTCGCCGAGTGCGGAGGCGACCGGCACACCGGAGAGCTGCCCGACCGCCGTGCCGTAGACCTCGGCCGATGACTTGATCTCCGGCAGGATCGCCTCGGGGACGTTCATCGCGGACAGGATCGACTGGTCCCACTGGAGGGTGGCCAGGTTCATCAGCATGGTGCGCCCGGCGTTGGTGACGTCCGTGACGTGCACGCCGCCGTCCGTGCCGCCGGTGAGGTTCCAGATCAGCCAGGAGTCGATGGTGCCGAAGGCGATCTCGCCGCGCTCGGCGCGGGCCCGCAGGCCGGGCACGTTGTCGAGCAGCCAGGCCGCCTTGGGCCCGGAGAAGTAGCTCGCCAGGGGCAGTCCGGTCTGCTCCCGGAACCTGTCCTGGCCGTCCGCGCCGCCCAGCTCGTTGCAGAGAGCCGACGTCCGGGTGTCCTGCCAGACGATCGCGTTGTGCACGGGCTTGCCCGTGGCGCGGTCCCACAGGACCGTCGTCTCGCGCTGGTTGGTGATGCCGAGGGCGCTGAGCTGGTCGGCACGGAGCCCGGCCTTGGCGATCGCTCCCGCGACCACGGCCTGCACCTTCGACCAGATCTCGGCGGCGTCGTGCTCCACCCACCCGGGCTTGGGAAATATCTGACGGTGTTCGCGCTGATCGACGGCGACGATCTCGCCCGCGTGATTGAAGATGATGCAGCGGCTGGAGGTGGTGCCCTGGTCGATGGCGGCGACGAACTTCTCGGAGTTGTCCGGCATGGCTACCTCTTGAGTCAGAAGGCTGCGTTGTAGATGAGACCTGCGAGCGCTCCGCCGATCAGCGGCCCGGCCACGGGGATCCAGGCGTAACTCCAGTCGGATGTGCCCTTGTTCGGGATCGGCAGGAACGTGTGCACGATGCGCGGGCCCAGGTCGCGGGCCGGGTTGATGGCATAGCCGGTGGGCCCGCCGAGCGAGAGGCCGATGCCGACGACCAGGAAGGCGACGATCAGTACGAGCGTGCCGGACTCGCCAAGACCCTTGGTCAGGCCGAAGGCGAGGAGCGGAAGCACCAGGGCGATGGTCCCGATGATCTCGGTGAGGAGGTTGGCGACCGGATTACGGATCTCGGGGATGGTCGAGAAGATGCCGAGGGTCGGCGTCGGCTGGTCCACGCCCGGGGTGCCGCTCTTCGTGCCGTGCGGGACGTTGGAGTTGAACTGCGCGAAGTAGACGAGATACGCGAGTACGGCGCCGAGCATGGCGCCGACCATCTGCCCGAGCAGGTAGACCCAGACCTTGTCCCACTTGTCCGTGTCGATCGCGATGCCGATGGTGACGGCGGGGTTGAGGTGGCCCCCGGAGAGCGGCGCGGCGGTGTACGCCCCCGCCATCACGCCGAAGCCCCACCCGAAGGCGATGACGATCCATCCGGAGGCTTTGGCCTTCGAATAATTCAGGGTGACGGCGGCGCATACGCCGGCGCCGAAGAGAATAAGAATCGCGGTGCCGATGATCTCACCGGCGAAAATGTCCCCATTCGAGTACATGGCGGCTCCTAGGGCCTTGCCCGGGGTGGTGGCCCCGGTACGCCGTGCTGGGTGCGTTCCACGACTACTGCCTGGCTGTGCCCGGTGACGTCAGCCGAAGGCAGGGGTGTCCCGCGCCCCGTCCGGCTTCCATGGCGAGCGTGCCGTCGAGTCGAATCGCCCAGAGGGGGGATGACCCGCTGAACAGGCCCTTAGTGCAGACCCTTCGCGCATACAGGGGCCCTGAGCGGCGCGGAGCCAATAGTGCGGCGATGCCGACTGACACCGGAAGTGTTCACCGGTGGTGATGGAGCGTCAAGGTCGCGGACGGCAACGGTTAACCGGCGTGAGCACTTCCCCCCGTGACGTGTCCATGGTCTTCCCCGTGGTCTGTCCACGGTCTTCCCCCGTGGCGATCAGCGCAGAGCCGCCGAGAGTGCTCAGCGCACCGCGACGACCGAGGATCCGTGCCCGAAGAGACCCTGATTCGCCGTGATGCCCGCACGTGCTCCCGCGACCTGCCGCGCCCCCGCAGTGCCCCTCAACTGCCATGTCAGTTCGCATACTTGGGCAATTGCCTGAGCCGGAACGGCCTCTCCGAAGGAGGCGAGCCCGCCACTGGGGTTGACCGGTATGCGCCCGCCCGGAGCGGTCGCCCCCTCCCGCAGCAGCTTGGCCCCCTCTCCCTCGCCGCAGAGCCCCAAATCCTCGTACCACTGGAGCTCGAGCGCGGTGGAGAGGTCATAGACCTCCGCGAAGGAGAGCTCGTCGGGTCCGATGCCCGCTTCTTCGTACGCCGCGCGTGCGATGGAGGCGCGGAACGTCGTGTCCGCCGGAGCCACGGCGGCCGCGGAGTCCGTCGCGATGTCCGGCAGGTCGAGGACGGTGGTCGGATATGTCGGGGTCACCGTGGAGACCGCGCGGATGCGCACCGGGTTCCGCGCGCCGTGCCGCCGCGCGAACTCCATGCTGGAGAGCACGAGGGCCGCCGCCCCGTCGGAGGTCGCGCAGATGTCGAGCAGCCGCAAGGGGTCGGCGACGACGGCCGACGCGGCCACTTCCTCGGCAGTGACGGTCTTTCGGTAGCGCGCGTTCGGATTGAGCGCTCCCGCTGCCGCGTTCTTCACCTTGACCTGGGCGAAGTCCTCCAGGGTGTCGCCGTGCACCGCCATCCTGCGGCGTGCGTACAGGCCGAAGTACGTGGGGTTCGTGGCGCCGAGTACCCGGAACCGCAGCCAGTCCGGGTCGTCGTGCCGGTCCCCTCCCGCGGGCCGGAAGAACCCCTTGGGTGCGGCGTCGGCCCCGACCACCAGGACGACATCGGCGAGGCCCGCGAGGATCTGCGTGCGCGCCGTGTTGATCGCCTGCGCCCCGGAGGCGCAGGCCGCGTACACGCTCGCGACCCGCGCGCCCTGCCAGCCGAGGGCCTTCGCGAACGTCGCCCCGGCCACGTACCCGGGATAGCCGCCGCGCACCGTGTCCGCGCCGACGATCGAACCCACGTCGCGCCAGTCCACCCCGGCGTCGGCGAGCGCCGCGCGGGCCGCCGCTGTCCCGTACTCGATGAAGCTCCGGCCCCACTTGCCCCACGGGTGCATGCCCGCGCCGAGCACCGCCACCTCGCTGGTCATGCGCCCACCCCCGTCGGCCGCCAGTACCACGTCGTCCACGTCGTTTCTGAGTCCTCGGCGCCCTCGTCGAGCACGCCGGGGACGACCTCCACCTCCATGCCGACCTCCAGATCGGCGACGGTGACCCCTGGAACCGACTGGCCGAGCACCACCATCCGCTCGGCTTCCAGCTCCACAGCGATCAACGCGTAGGGCTGCCAGGGAAGTTCCGGGTCGGACACATAGGGCGCGGGCGGCCGGTAGCGGCTGTCCGTGTACGACCAGATACGGCCGCGAGGGGAGAGCGGCACCTCGTCGAGGTCACCGCCCGAGCAGCCGGGATTGCGGCAGAAGCCGTCCTCGCGGGGGAAGAAGACACAGGCGCAGGCCGAGCAGCGCGTGCCCAGAAGGCGGAAGTTGTCTCCCTCCCCGGCGAACCAGTCGGCCACCACGGGAGTACGCGTACGCGACAAGGCTCCTCCACGACACTGGATCTGACGGAACGTCAGAAGTGTGTCACGGGCAACCGGATCGCGTCAGTAGCGCGGTACTCGCTACTTCCCGTTCAACGAGCGGCGTGACACGGGGAAGTCGAAGTAGGTGTCCGGGAAGAGCTCGGGCTTGTAGGTGAAGTGCCACCACTCCTCGGGAAGGTTCACGAAGCCGGTCTTGGTCAGCGCGCCCCGCAGCAGATCGCGGTTGGCGCGCTGCTTGCCGGTGACCCGGGGGTCATCCGTGTGGGAGAGGGTGTCGAAGCAGTCGAACCCCGTCCCCATGTCCACGGAGTTGTCGGGGAACCGTTCAGCTTTGGGTCCGTAACAGGGTGTGAGTGTCTCTCCAGGGATGTACGGACGCGTCGGCAGGGCAGGCAGCTTCACGACCGTCAGATCGAGCGTGGAGCCGCGACTGTGCCCGGACTTCGCCGCGATGTAACCGTCCTCGAACAGCCGCGACTTGTCGACATGGGGATAGAACTCCGCCTTCATGCGCACGTCGCCGAGATCCTCGGCCCAGCGCACGAACTGGTCGACGGCCCGCTGCGGCCGGTAGCAGTCGTACACCTTCAGGGAGTAGCCCTTGCGCAGCAGCGTGCGCTGGGCCTTGTGCAGCGCCTTGGCCGCGGGCTTCGTAAGGATGCACATCGGCTTCTTGTAGCCGTCGATGGGCTCACCCACGAAGTTGTGCGGCGTGAAGTAGCGCATCTCCTGAATGATCGTCGGGTCGATGTCGCGCAACGCCACGAACGCGTCGGGGGCCTTGGGTTCGGGCTTCGCGTGGGCGGGTGTGGGGGCGGCGGCCACGGCGACCAGAGCGGTGGCGGTGACGGCGAGATTCCGCAGGGCGGGGGCAAGTCCTGTCATGAACCCTGCATTTATCAGGATTCGGTCCGGGAGGGAAAGACCGTCACCGGAGTGATCGGATACAGTCCGCGGCGTGTCCGTACCCCTGTCACCCCCGTCGCCCCTGTCATCCGCGTCATCCCAGCACCGCAGCGACCCTGCCCCGGGCTCCCACTGCTCGAGCTGCGGGTCGCCCTACGGGGAAGACCTGTCCGCCTGGCCCCGCACCTGTGCCGCCTGCGGCACGGTCGCCTACCGCAATCCGCTGCCCGTAGCGGTGGCGCTGCAGCCCGTGTACGACACCAAGGGCACCGCCCTCGTCGTCGTGACCCGGACCATCGCCCCCGCGAGCGGGGAAGTGGCCCTGCCCGGAGGGTTCATCGACGACCGCGAGGACTGGCGGGCCGCCGTCGTCCGCGAGCTCGAGGAGGAGACCGGCATCAGCGCGGCCGTCCGCGACGTCCGCTTCGCGGACGCGCTCAGCGCCCCCGACGGATACCTGCTGCTCTTCGGCCTCCTGCCCGAGCGCCCGGTGGCCGACCTGCCGGCCCCGGCACCGACGGACGAGACCGAAGGCTGGCACCTGTTGCACCGCCCGGCCGAACTGGCCTTCCCTCTGCACACGTTGGTCGTGCGCGCCTGGTTCGAAGGGCGCTACATCTGACGCTGCGAGACTCCCCGCACCGTCACCCGCAGCCCGACCTCGCCCGCGGCCTCCTCGCCATCGCGGCCGTCCCGCTCGACCACCACACTCCCGCCGACCCACCGCGCGGCGAACCGCTCGATCTCCGGCTGCTCCCACCCGTCACCCGCGTCCCTGACCACAAGGCCGCCGCCCGTGCGCCCCGGCGCGGGCGCCCACACCTCCAGTTCAAGCCCTCCGTCGGCGCCCCGCACCGGCAGCACCGCACCGGCCCGTGCGAGCACCGGGACACGGGACAGCGGGGCCTCCAGGAGTACACGGGCAGGCCCTTCGTACGCCTGGCCGGTCGCCGTGTCGTACCAACGACCCGGTGGCAGCCGCACCGTGCGGCGGACGGCCCCCGGCTCGAACACGGGCGCCACAAGGAGGCAGTCCCCGAGCAGAAACGCGTCCTCGCAGTCACGTAGCGCCCGGTCCTCCGGATTGCCCCACCACAAGGGCCGCACATACGGCGTCCCCGTACGACGCGCCAGATGCGCGAGCGTCACGAAATACGGCAGCAGCCGCCGCCGTTCCACGAGCGCCACGCGCGCGTGCTCAAGCACATCGGGACCGAACTCCCAGGGTTCCCTGCGCCCGGCCCGCAGCGCGGCGTGCGTACGGAACAGCGGCAGATACGCCCCGAGCTGGAACCACCGCAGATACAGCTCGGGCGACGGACTGCCGTCGAACCCGCCCACATCAGGACCCGAGTACGGCACGCCGCACAGCCCAAGGCCAAGGACAAGCGACAGGGACGCCCGAAGCCCCGGCCACCCCGTGGCCACATCCCCGGACCACGTCCCTCCGTAGCGCTGCATTCCCGCCCACCCGGAACGCGAGAACAGGAACGGCCGCTCCTGCGGGTGCAGTTCGCATAGCCCCTCGTACCCGGCGCGCGCCATGCCGAGGCCGTACACGTTGTGCGCCTCGCGGTGGTCGCCGCCGCGTCCCTCCAGGGAATGCCGGGCCGAGCGGGGCAGTGTCGGCTCCCCGAAGGCGGCGAAGGACACCGGCTCGTTCATGTCGTGCCAGAAGCCCGCGAACCCCTGGGCGAGCCGTTCCTTGTAGAGGCCGCCCCACCACGCCCGCACCCGCGCGTCCGTGAAGTCCGGATAGACCGCATCGCCCGGCCAGACCACCCCGTGCACAGCCCGCCCCGCGGCATCCCGCACAAAGGCGTCCGCGGCCCTGCCGCTGTCGTAGACCTCATTGCCCGGCTCCGCCTTCACCGCGGGGTCGACGATCGACACCAGGCGCACACCGTCCTTGAGCAACTCTTCGGCCAACTGCGGCATGTGGGGATAGGTCTCCTTGTCGACGGTGAACACCTGGTGCGCTTCGTAGTGATCGATGTCCAGATGGACGGCATTCAGCGGCAGCCCCCGCTCCCGGTAGCCCGCCACGATCCGCCGCACCTCCTGCTCACCGCCGAAGCCCCACCGCGCGTGATGGTGCCCGAGCGCCCACGAGGGAGGCAGCGCGGGTGGCCCCGTGAGCGAGGCCCAGGTGTGCAGCACGCGCGCGGGGGTGCCCACCATGACCCAGCACCGCAGCGGCCCGCCGTCCATGCGCACCTCGCACGAACCCGCCCTGTCGTGCCCCGACCCCGCACCCACCTCGCCCTCGCGCATCGCCACGGTGCCGTCCCACGTGTTGTCGTGGAACACCAGATGACAGCCGACATCGGCCACGACGAGCTGGACGGGCATGGTGATGTACAAGGGTCCGTCGCCGGGCCCGAACGATCCCCCCGGATCGGTGTTCCACAGGCGGTACGTCCCGTTCCGCAACCGAGGCCCCTGCGCGCGTCCCCCGAGCCCGAAGAACCGTGCGTCCGCCGCCACTTGTGAGCGCTGGAGCCAGCGTGCCGCGCCCCCGTCGACCGGCTCCCACCAGCGCGGCGGCAGATCGCGGCGCAGCGTCAGACCGCCGGGCGTCTGCAACTCCACGGCGCCGTGCCGCGAGACGACCACCGTCGCCCGCTCCGACACCACCCGCCAGCCGCCCTCCTTGTCCGGCTCCAGGACGGCACGCGGGTCCGCCTCGGGACTCCCGCTGACCAGCGCGTACGAAGGATCGGGCTCCGCACCGTCCCAGCCCCAGAAGATGGCTCCACCCGTCGTGACCCGCACCCGCAGCTCGGAACGGGCGAACCGCACCACCCCGCCCCCCGGCCCCGGCTCCACTCCCGTCATCGGACCGGGCACCCGCGCGCGCTCGACACCGCGGGGGGCGAGCGCGCTCGCGTCCACCCGCCGCCTACGCCAAGAGGACCGCACCGCACGCAACCCCTGCGCCGTACCGACCAAGCTGACCGCCTTCATCGAACGCACCAGGTCACGACCGTTCATGCTGCTCACCCTGCCACCGAAGAGGCCGCCCGTATGCATCGTTCAACTGCCGTTCACCTGGGCTGACGGCACATAGTCGCCGCGCCGACTGTGTGAGGCACGCCCTGGTGCCGAAATCGATCACATGGCATCGTCCCTGTCAGCCGTGTCGCGCGCACGAACCAGCTCGCGCGCACCACACACGCATACGACGCGTACGTAAAGCCCGGGAGCCGCCCCATGTCCTCAGCGAACCCCTCACCGCTCTGGCAGCCCGACCAGGAACGGATCGCCGCCGCGCAGATCACGCGCTTCCAGGCGTGGGCCGCCGAGCACCACGGAGCACCCGCCGACGGCGGCTACGCGGCACTGCACCGCTGGTCCGTGGACGAACTGGACACGTTCTGGAAGGCGGTCACCGACTGGTTCGACGTTCGGTTCACGACGCCCTACGCGCGCGTACTCGGCGACCGCTCGATGCCGGGCGCCGAATGGTTCCCCGGAGCTACGCTCAACTACGCCGAACACGCACTGCGCGCCGCCGAGGACCCCGCGCGCGCGGGCGAGCCTGCGCTCCTCCACGTCGACGAGACCCACGAGCCTGCCGCCGTGACCTGGGGCGAGCTGCGCCGCCAAGTCGGCTCCCTGGCGGCGGAACTGCGCACCCTCGGCGTACGCCCCGGAGACCGCGTCAGCGGCTACGTCCCGAACATCCCGCAGGCCGTCGTCGCCCTCCTCGCCACCGCGGCCGTCGGCGCCGTCTGGACCTCCTGCGCCCCGGACTTCGGTGCCCGCAGCGTCCTCGACCGCTTCCAGCAGGTCGAACCGGTCGTCCTGTTCACCGTCGACGGCTACCGCTACGGCGGCAAGGAGCACGACCGTCGCGACGCCGTGGCCGAGCTGCGCCGCGAACTGCCCACCCTGCGCGCCGTCGTCCACATCCCGCTCCTCGGCACCGAAGCACCCGAAGGCGCCCTGGAATGGGCCGCCCTCACCGCATCGGACACGCCGCCCGTCTTCGAGCCGGTCCCGTTCGACCACCCCCTGTGGGTGCTCTACTCGTCCGGCACGACGGGACTGCCCAAGGCCATCGTCCAGTCCCAGGGCGGCATCCTCGTCGAACACCTCAAGCAGCTGGGCCTGCACTGCGACCTGGGCCCCGAGGACCGCTTCTTCTGGTACACGTCCACCGGCTGGATGATGTGGAACTTCCTCGTCTCCGGCCTCCTCACCGGCACCACGATCGTCCTTTACGACGGCAGCCCCGGCTATCCCGACACCGGCGCCCAGTGGCGCATCGCCGAACGCACGAAGGCCACCCTCTTCGGCACATCGGCCGCGTACGTCATGGCCTGTCGCAAGGCGGAGGTGCACCCGGCCCGCGACTTCGACCTCTCCACCGTCAAGTGCGTCGCCACCACCGGCTCCCCGCTCCCGCCCGACGGGTTCCGCTGGCTCCACGACGAGTTCGAGGACACCCCCGGCGGCCTGTGGATGGCCTCGGTCAGCGGCGGCACGGACGTCTGCTCCTGCTTCGCAGGAGCCGTACCGACCCTGCCCGTCCACATCGGCGAACTCCAGGCACCCGGCCTCGGCACGGACCTGCAGGCCTGGGACCCCCAGGGCAAGCCCCTCATCGACGAGGTCGGCGAACTCGTGGTCACCAACCCGATGCCGTCCATGCCCATCCACTTCTGGAACGACCCGGACGGCACCCGCTACCACGACAGCTACTTCGACACCTATCCCGGCGTCTGGCGCCACGGCGACTGGATCACCGTGACCCCGCACGGCTCGGTCGTCATCCACGGCCGCTCCGACTCCACGCTCAACCGCCAAGGCGTACGCATGGGGTCGGCCGACATCTACGAAGCCGTCGAACGCCTCCCCGAGATCCGCGAATCCCTCGTGATCGGCGTCGAACAGCCCGACGGCGGCTACTGGATGCCCCTCTTCATCCACCTCGTCCCCGGCGCCACCCTCGACGACGGCCTGCGCGACCGCATCAAACAGACGATCCGCGCGCAGCTGTCCCCGCGCCACGTCCCGGACGAGGTCATCGAGGTCCCCGCCATCCCGCACACCCTCACCGGCAAACGCATCGAGGTCCCGGTCAAGCGGCTGCTCCAGGGCACCGCACTGGACAAGGCGGTCAACCCCGGCTCGGTGGACAACCTCGACCTGCTCCGCTTCTACGAGGACCTGGCCCGCGAACGCTCCTGATCTCCCGCCGAGCCGCCGTTGTCAGTGCTCGCCATTACTGTGAGTGAGCATTTATCGACGGACCGCAGGGGGAATCATGACTCGCACTCAGCCCACCACCATGCGACGCGCACTACGCCGCGAAGTCGCCGGAACCATCGGTCTGTTGGCCGACGAGGACGACTTCGCGGCCATGCGCCGCTACCGCACCTTCACCTTCGACGACCACAAGAGTTACCTCCGGCAGGCCGAAGGCCTCCTCAGGTCACTCGCGTCCGACGGCGGGCACACCACCATCGCGCTCTTCGACCCCCAGGAGTACGAGGAGTACTGCGCCGACACCGGCCTGAACCCCGACGCCCCGGCCAGCCGCACCCGCTTCACCGCGGAACTGGCCGCCACAGGACCCACCGTCCCGTACGACGGCCAGCCCCTCTCCGCCCTTCTCCCCGACCTCGTCGACGAGGCGGTCCGCCAGGCCACCTGGGAGTACGCGACGATGCTCCTGGCCCGTCTCGGCACCTGCGCGGTCTGCGACGAGGACATCGGCCGAGAGGCCTTCAGCCGGGCCTCCGACCTGCTCGTCCAGCTGCTCGACACCTCCGGCCCCGGCACCCGGCACCTCGTCTGCAGCGTGCCCTCCGCCCCGGAGACACTCCTCGCCGCACTGCATGCCGCACAGGACACCGAGGGCAACGCGGTCCTCGACGAGACCGAAGCCCTGGAGTTCACCACGGTCCTCGCTCTCGGGATCGCCACCCACAGCGCCGCAGGCCTGGTGATGCGCACCACCGCGGACAGCAGGCCCGACCGCGTCCAGGGCTGGCGCCTGCACGGCGAGCGACTGCTGCCCCTCACCGCGGCCGAGGTCTTCGACGCCTACTGCACCGACGCCGTGTCAGGGGACCTCGTCGCCCCGGAATCCGGCGTCGACTACTGCGCCGCACCGCCCATCGGGGACGACGGGCCCGAACGAGGACACCGGCACTGAACGCCGAGGGGCGCCCCACCCATGTCGGATGGAGCGCCCCTCACACACCTGGTTGTGGCTACTCGCCGGACAGAACCGCCTGCGCGGCCTTCCGGGCCTCCTCGGCGGTGTCCGCGGCACGCGCGGCGGAGGCCGCACGCTCGCACTGAGCCAGCGTGTACTTGCCCAGCGTCGCCCGCACGTAAGGAATGGACGCCGCACCCATCGACAGAGAGGTGACACCGAGACCGGTCAGCACACACGCGAGCAGCGGGTCGGACGCCGCCTCGCCACACACGCCACAGCTCTTGCCCTCGGCCCTGGCCGCCTCGGCGGACAGCGAGACCAGGTCGAGCAGCGCGGGCTGCCACGGGTCCTGGAGCCGGGACACGGCGCCCACCTGACGGTCGGCGGCAAAGGCGTACTGCGCAAGGTCGTTGGTGCCGAGCGAGAGGAACTCGACCTCCTGGAGAATCGAGCGCGCCCGCAGAGCGGCCGACGGAATCTCCACCATGGCACCGAACTTGGCCTGCAGACCCGCCTCACGGCACGCGTCGGCGAACGCCTTGGCGTCGATACGGTCGGCGACCATCGGCGCCATGACCTCGAGGTAGACCGGCAGTCCCTCCACGGCCTTGGCCAGCGCCGTCAGCTGCGTACGCAGCACATCGGGGTGGTCGAGCAGCGACCGCAGCCCACGCACGCCGAGCGCCGGGTTCGGCTCATCGGCGGGCGTCAGGAAGTCGAGCGGCTTGTCGGCACCCGCGTCGAGCACACGCACGACGACGCGACCCTCGGGGAAAGCCTCGAGCACCTTGCGGTACGCCTCGACCTGCTTCTCCTCGGACGGCGCCTTGGTGCTGTCGTCGAGGAAGAGGAACTCGGTCCGGAAGAGACCGACACCCTCGGCCCCTGCCGCCACCGCCGCAGGCACGTCCGCGGGACCACCGACGTTGGCGAGCAACGGCACCTTGTGCCCGTCGGACGTGGCACCGGGACCGGTCGACGCGGAAAGCGCGGCCTTGCGCTCGGCAGCCGAGGCCTCGAGCTGAGCGCGCTTCTCGGCGCTCGGCTCGACGAAGATCTCACCGGTGCTGCCGTCCACGGCGACGACCGTGCCTTCGGCCAGCTCACCCGCACCAGGCAGAGCGACAATGGCGGGCACACCGAGCGCCCGCGCGAGAATCGCGCTGTGACTGGTCGGCCCACCCTCCTCAGTGACAAAACCGAGCACCAGCGCGGGGTCGAGCAGCGCCGTGTCCGCCGGCGCGAGGTCACGCGCGATCAGGACGTAGGGCTCGTCGCTGTCCGGAACACCGGGCATCGGAACGCCGAGAAGCCGGGCGACGATACGATTCCGCACGTCATCGAGGTCGGCCACACGACCGGCCATGTACTCACCGGCGCCCGCGAGAAGTTCGCGGTAGTGAGAGAACGCGTCATATATAGCGCGCTCCGCCGAACTGCCGACGGTGATCCGCCGGTCGACGTCGGCCATGAGCTCGGGGTCCTGGGCGATCATGGCCTGCGCCTCGAGCACAGCCTGGGCTTCGCCCCCGGCCAGGTTGCCGCGCGCGTTCAGGTCGGCAGCCACAGCTTCCACCGCCTGGCGAGCGCGCCCCTGTTCGCGCTCTGCGTCCTCCGCGGGAATCTGCTTGGCGGGCGGCTCGAGCACCGCCGTTCCCATGTGCCGAACTTCGCCGATCGCCACACCGTGGCTCACGCCGACGCCTCGCAGCGTTGTCTCCATTGCACCCGTCTCCGATAGAGCGACGGGCCCAGCCGCCGCGGTGGATGTCGTATCTGCCGTCAGGGACGGCGATGACGTCACTGCCAGCTGAAGAGAGCGTCCCCAGCCTTTACGTCTCCATCCTCCACGAGGTCGGAGAGGGACTCGGCAGTGGCCTCGAGCGCAACGATCGGGCAGATCGGGGACTTGCCGGCCGCCTCGACAGCCGCGGGGTTCCAGCGCACGATGGACTGACCGCGCTGCACGGTGTCACCCTTGTTGACGAGCAGCTCGAAGCCCTCGCCGTTGAGCTGGACGGTGTCGATGCCCAGGTGCGTCAGTACGCCGTGCCCCTGGTCGTCGACAACGACGAAGGCGTGGGGGTGGAGCGAGACGACAATGCCGCCGACGGGGGCGACAGCCTCGGAGGGCTCGCGCGCGGGATCGATGGCGGTGCCGGGCCCGACCATCGCGCCGGAGAAGACGGGATCCGGTACAGCGGAGAGCCCGATGGCGCGTCCGACAAGCGGGGACGTCACGGTGGTCATTGGCAAGCCTCCCAGGGGATGGAGAGTGTCGTAGCCGCCGTCACTACCTGTCCTGGACGACGCACTGTGCAGAAGAGTAAGTCATAAAAAGTCCCGGTTCCGCGCGAGAGGTCCCGGTTGACTGAGTAGGGGCACTGCACAAACGATTTGCTCCGGGCCAACGCCCCATGTACAGTCGGACTCCTGCCTGAGGCAAGCGACGCGATCAAGCGTCCGGACTCGGCGGCATCTATCAAGTCAGATCCTAATCCCTGGGTCAGCTTCTGCGTGCTCGCAGATGAGTGGTCAGGGAGTCGAAAAAGACCTGATAGAGTTTGGAACACAACGAAGGGAAGCGCCCGGAGGAAAGCCCGAGAGGGTGAGTACAAAGGAAGCGTCCGTTCCTTGAGAACTCAACAGCGTGCCAAAAGTCAACGCCAGATATGTTGATACCCCGTCTCCGGCCTTCTGGTCGGGACGAGGTTCCTTTGAAGAAACATCAGCGAGGACGCTGTGAACCGGAAGATTATTCCTCTTCCTGGTTCCGCTCAACGCGGATGCAATCCCGATT
>NZ_JBHTSF010000097.1:0-35214 GCF_042795295.1 Streptomyces sp. NPDC056486 | reverse complement strand
GGTCCCGCACAGCGGATGCGCTTCCCGGCCGGCCGGGCGCGGGCGCCCGTCCGGCCGATGCATGGCTAGCGTCCCTGTTCGCCAGGGAGGGAGCGGGTGTAGTCCGGGCGGGGCAATGTGGTCGGCCCGGGCTGGGCAGTTGAGTGAGGCCGACCCCTTGGAATGGACATCCTGACGCTGGGTCTCCAAGGGCCAGGGAGAGTTGTCCGAGTTGGACGCAGTCTTCGTGTCTGTAGGGGTTCGGAAAGGGTTTTCGTCGCGCTGTGGTGTGAGGCGGGCGGCCGATACGTAGGCAGCGGTGCGGCGGCGGCTGCCGAACTTGGGTCCACCGAGGGGTGCTGCGGACGGGGGTTCGCAAGGAGACCGTCCGGGGCACGCCTGAATGGAGTGCGTCTGTGGGTGGCGAGGGTGTGGCCGGGGAGCTGGCTTATTCGTCTGGGTGTTCCGTCTTGGCGCGCAGGTTTTGGCGGAGCTCCTTGGGTGGGGAGAACGCGATCGACTCCGTAGCGGCGGTGACCGTCTCCACGTCTTCCCAGCCGTGCTGGGCCAGCCATGTCAGGACGTCTTGGACGAGGATGTCGGGGACGGAGGCGCCGGAGGTTACGCCGATGGTGGTCACGTCCTTGAGCCAGGCGTCGTCGATGTCCTCGGCGCAGTCGGTCAGGCGGGCGTCGCGGGCGCCGGCCGCCAGGGCCACCTCCACCAGGCGCCGGCAGTTGGAGGAGTTGCGGGAGCCGACGACGAGGACCAGGTCGGCCTCGGCGCCTATCTGTTTGACGGCCTGTTGGCGGTTCTGCGTGGCGTAGCAGATGTCGTCGCTGGGGGGTGAGAGGAGGTGCGGGTAGCGGTCTTTGAGGGCACGGACGGTCTCCATGGTCTCGTCGACGGAGAGGGTCGTCTGGGAGAGCCAGACGACCTTTTCCGGGTCGCGGACTCGGACGTTGTGCACGTCGTCGGGGCCGTCGACGAGCTGGATGTGCTGGGGGGCCTCGCCACTGGTGCCGATGACCTCTTCGTGGCCCTTGTGGCCGATCAGGAGGATGTCGTAGTCCTGCTGGGCGTAGCGGACGGCTTCTTTGTGGACCTTGGTGACCAGGGGGCAGGTCGCGTCGATGGTGGCGAGCCCGCGCTGGGCTGCCTGTTCGTGGACGGTGGGGGCGACGCCGTGCGCGGAGAAGATGACGATGTTGCCCTCGGGGACCTTGTCCGTCTCGTCGACGAAGATCGCGCCCTTGTTCTGCAGGGTCTGTACGACGTACTTGTTGTGGACGATCTCACGCCGGACGTAGACGGGCGGGCCGTACTGCTCCAGGGCCTCCTCGACTGCGGCGATGGCGCGGTCCACACCGGCGCAGCAGCCGCGCGGGGAGGCCAGCAGCACGCGGCGGGTCATGATGCACCTTCCGTGGCCACGGCCGTGATGCATTGCAGGGGGGTGATGGCTGCGGGCGGGCAGGAGGCGTGGTTCATGACGTCGGCGTGGCTGCGGGTGGAGACGTGGGTCAGTGCCGGTCCGTCCGCGGCGCGGCGGTCTGCGGCGGTGTCACCGGCGTCGCGCGCGGTGTGGCGGCCAGCCACGTCCGGCAGAGGGTGCGGCCGCCTGGAGCCGGTGCCCGGGGCATCGAGCGTGCAGGGAACTTCGTCGGGCAGGCGGCGGGTGGCGGGGGTGGGTTCGGCGGTGACGCGGACGTGGTGCGGCAGGGCGTGGGTTGGTGCCGGGACGGCGCCCGGGTTCACGCGCCGGGCGGTCGGGGAGATGGCTTTCATGAGTCGCCTTTCGGTGAGGGTTCGGGCTGTACGGGCTCGGCCGGCTGCGGCGGACCGGCAGGCTGTGCGGGTGGGTTCTGTTGTGCCGGGTCGACGAGATTCAGGGCTTCCGCCAGGAGGGCGTCGACGATGCGGGACTCGGGCACGGTGGTGATGACCTGCCCCTTGCGGAAGATCTGGCCTTTGCCGTTGCCACAGGACACGCCGAGATCGGCTTCGCGGGATTCGCCGGGGCCGTTGACCACACACCCCATCACCGCGACCCGCAGCGGGTACGGGAAACCGTCGAAGGCAGCCTCGACGCGGGCGGCCAGGTTGTGGATGTCGACCTGGAGCCGGCCGCAGCCGGGGCAGGAGACGATTTCCAGCTTGCGGGGGCGCAGACCGAGGGATGCGAGGATGTGGCAGCCTGCCTTGACCTGCTCCACCGGCGGGGCGGACAGGGACACGCGGATGGTGTCGCCGATCCCCTCGGACAGCAGGATTCCCATCGCTACGGCGGATTTGATGGAGCCCTGGAAGGCCGGGCCGGCCTCGGTCACGCCCAGGTGAAGGGGGTAGTCGCAGCGTGCGGCGAGCAGCCGGTTGGCAGCGACCATCACCATCGGATCGTGGTGCTTGACAGCGATCTTGAGGTCGTGGAATCCGTGTTCCTCGAACAGGGAGCACTCCCACAGGGCGGACTCGACCAGTGCCTCAGGAGTGGCCGCACCGTGCTTGGCCAGCAGGCGCCGGTCCAGGGAGCCGGCATTGACCCCGATACGGATCGGCACCCCCGCCGCGGACGCGGCCTGCGCGATCTCCTTGACCCGGTCATCGAATTTCTTGATGTTGCCGGGGTTGACGCGGACGGCGGCGCAGCCGGCATCGATGGCGGCGAAGACGTAGCGGGGCTGGAAGTGGATGTCCGCGATGACCGGGATCGGCGACTTGGCCACGATGGTGGGCAGGGCGAGGGCGTCTTCGTGGGTGGGGACAGCCACGCGGACGATGTCGCAGCCGGCAGCGGTGACCTCGGCGATCTGCTGCAGGGTTGCGTCGATGTCGGTGGTGGGGGTGGTGGTCATGGTCTGGACGGTGACCGGTGCGCCGCCGCCGACGGGCATCGCTCCCACGCTCATGGCACGGGTGCGGCGGCGCACCGGAGTCTGCTGGGGTTTGGGGGCGGGCATGCCGAGGTCGGTGGCGGTCATCGGGGCCTCCGTACGGTGGTTTCGGTGTTGCGGGGCCAGGACCGCGGGCCGGCCTGGGAGCGGCCGATGAGGACGGCGTTGATGATGCCTTCCGGGCTCAGGCCTGACCGCTCCAGGAGGGCGGCGCGGGTGCCGTGGGGAAGGAAGGCCGGCGGCAGGCCGAGGGACAGGACGCGGGTGGTCACCGCGGCGTCCTGGCACGCCTGCATGACGGCGCTGCCCACGCCACCGTGGCGCAGGCCGTCCTCGACGGTCACCACCAGCCGGTGCCGGGCCGCCAGTGTGGTCAGGGCCTCATGGACCGGCAGCACCCAGCGCGGGTCCACGACGGTGCTGCCGATGCCGAGTTCCTCCAGTTCGGCGGCGGCCTCGAGTGCCGCGGCGGCCAGTGGCCCCACCGAGATGATCAGCACCTCCGGGTAGCGGGCGGCGCTGCGGCGCAGGATGTCCAGGCCGCTCATCTGCTCCACCGCCTCGATGTCCTGGCCCGCTGTGGCTTTGGGCAGGCGCAGCGCTGTCGGTCCCGCCTCCCATGCGATGGCCTCGCGCAGCAGCTCGCCCAGCTGGTTCGCGTCCCGGGGTGCGGCGATCTCCAGGCCCGGCACGGCGGAGAGCACGGCCAGGTCCCACATGCCGTGGTGCGAAGGTCCGTCCGGGCCGGTGACCCCTGCGCGGTCCAGGACGAAGGTGACCGGCAGCCGGTGCAGGGCTACATCCATCAGGACCTGGTCGAACGCCCGGTTCAGGAAGGTGGCGTAGACGGCCACCACCGGGTGGTGCCCGCCCATGGCCAGGCCTGCGGCGGAGGTCACCGCGTGCTGTTCGGCGATTCCCACATCGAAGACCCGTTCCGGGAACGCGGCGGCCATCGGGCCTAAGCCGGTTGGCTGCAGCATCGAGGCGGTGAGCGCGACCACTTCGGGGCGCTCGCGGGCCACGGTGAGCAGTTCCCGGCCGAACACTGTCGTCCATGACGGATCCGAGGAGCTGGTGCCGCCTGTGGGCTGCCCAGTGGCGGGCTCGAGGACGCCCACCGCGTGCAGACAGTCCGCCGCATCTGACTCGGCTGGCTCGTATCCCTTGCCTTTGACGGTGCGCACGTGCACCACCACCGGCCGTTGTGTGGCTCGGGCCTGCCGCAGCGCGTTCTCGGTCTCTGGGATGCTGTGCCCATCGACGGGCCCCAAGTAGACAAACCCCAGTTCGGTGAACAGGTTCGGTGATTCGGGCGCGCCACCGCGCTGCTTGAGGAGGTCCAGATGGGCGGCCAGTGCCCCGGTGGTGGGTGCGTAGGAGCGGCCGTTGTCATTGAGTACCACGATCACGGGCCGCTCCTTCGCGGCGCCGAGGTTGTTCAGCGCCTCCCACGCCAGACCGCCCATGAGCGCCCCGTCCCCGATGACCGCCACCACCGCACGATCGCCCTCGCCGGACAGTTGCCGGGCCTTGGCCAGCCCGTCCGCATAGGAAAGGGCCGTGGACGCGTGGGAGTTCTCCACCAGATCATGCTTGGACTCGGTGCGGCACAGGTAGCCGGACAGTCCCCCGGACCGGCGTAGCCCCGCGAACGCCGCCTGCCGCCCCGTCAGGAGTTTGTGGACGTAAGCCTGATGTCCAATGTCGAAGACGAGTGAGTCTCGCGGAGAGTCAAAGATCCGGTGCAGCGCCAGCGTCAGCTCCACCATCCCCAGGTTCGGCCCCAGATGCCCGCCCGTGGCACACACCTTCTCCACCAGGAAGGAACGGATCTTCTCGCTCACTGCCGGCAGCCGCTCGGGCGGCAGGGCGCGCACCTCGGCCGGCGACGTGGGCAGCGATAGGGGCGAAGCGGTTGTGGGAACGGACGCGCCGTCAGACGCTGCGGTGCTCATCAGGGAACTCCTGCCTTGGCAGATCAAATTACGGGCGACCATCGCCCCTTCCGGCCGCCGGTGCCCCGCAGCGCCGGGCCCGCGACCCATGGCCCCGCGCACCCAGCACGCCCTCCCCAGGGGCAGTGGCACCAGCGGCCCGCCCCCAGCGAACCGGCCCTGCGTCCGTTCGAGCGCTCCCCCCTGTGTGATCGCTCAGAACACCGGCCCGGAAGCCTTTCTCGGAGCCCAGCGAAACCCGCCCTGCATGCCGTCGGCCACACCCCCGGCCGTCCGGCGCCGATGTCGGCGTCATGTGGCGTGAGCGCCCCGGCGTGTGAGATCGGCTGCCGTTGTCCAGGCCTAGTCGCCGACGGCGTCGGCGACTATCACCAAGTAGTTCAGTTCGCCGGACCCGTGCCCGTCGAGGAACGCCTGCTCGACTCCTGTCTGGAGGCCGGACTGCGACCTCAACTGCCAGTAGGGGATTGCCTCGGCTGTCAGGTCCAGGACGCTGGAAGGCATGAGGTTGTTGGCGGCCAATGCCCGGAAGTAGGTGCTGCGGCGGTGGATGTGGCACACGTAGTGGCGGTCGATGTATTCCACGGCCTCGCTCCGGGCTGACACGGCGTCGTTCGCGCACCAGGTGACGCACACGTAGCGGCCTCCTGGGCGCAGGAGCCGGGCGAACTCGGCGAATCCTTCCTCCAGGTCGATGTACATCGTGGTCTCGTTGGTGACGACTGCGTCGAACGACCCCGTGGGCATGCCGGTGTCGGTCATGTTGCCGTACTGGAAGGAGACCTTCTCGTCCCAGCCGCGCTCGCGCCCGATACGTTCGGCGAATTCGATGTGGTGGGAGCAGAAGTTGACTCCGACCGTCGAACAGCCGAACTGCCGGTTGATGAGGTACGACGTACCTCCGCGCCCTGACCCACCGTCCATCACACGCGCTTGGGGCGAGAGCGGTGCCAGCCCCTGCAGTACGAGCTCGACCTGCTCGGTCTCCATGCGATGCATCTCGGCGAGGATCGCCTTCTCCCGGGACGTTTCGGGGAGGTCGAGAACGGCGGGGTTGAACCCGCCGACGGCGAAGTGGTGGTGGTAGAGACCGTCCTCCTCGCCGAGGAGGAGGTTGATCGGGTCGTGGGTCTTGTTGTCCCAGTCAGCCTGCGACCGACGCTCGTAGTCGGTGCGTGCTGCAGGGGTGGCTGCTTCTTCGCGGATGGTCATAGCCGTCCGCTCCTTCCCTATGCGTCTTCTTTCCGGGGGTGTATCGGGCAGAGCGTGGTTCAGGTCGTGCGATGGACGATGAGGGGGAACATGGCGCGCAGTTCGTCCGTGCTGGTGGCCGTCAGTTCGGCCCGGTCCAGGTGGTCGAGTGCCAGGCCGAGGTGGTGGCGGGACCGGTCCTGAGCCGCGTGGCGTCCGCCGGCCTGCTCGATGAGGTCGGCCATCTCCTCCAAGTGCGCCGAGGCGGTCTCGGGGCGGTCCCATAGGCGACGCAGCTGGGCGGCCGCGGGTCCGTCGGTGGCCGCGGCGGTCAGGACAGGCAGGGTCAGGTTGCGGCGCGCGAGATCACCGCGCGCGGGCTTGCCGGTGACGGCGGGGTCGCCCCAGATGTCCTCGACGTCATTGGCCGCCTGCCAGGCGATGCCGAGGTGGCGGCCGGCGCCGCGCAACGCCTCCAGCGTGGCCTCGGGCGACTTAGCCCGGATCGCGGCCGCAGTGAGGGAGCATTCCAGCAGGGCGCTCGTTTTCTGCACGGCGACCAGCTCGTACTGCGCGACGTTCGCGGTGGGGCCCATGAGGAGGGTCAGCTCGCCTGCCTGTCCGGCGAGCACCAGGCCAATCGCGTCGGCGAACGATCGCGCCTGCCGGTTCTCGCCATCCAGGACCATCCGCAGACCGGCGGCCTGCATAGCGTCCCCCGCCAGGACCGCCAGCGGCACACCGAATGCCGCCCAGGCGGACGACCTGCCCCGGCGCGTGCGGTCGTCATCGATGATGTCGTCATGCAGGAGGGTCGAGTTGTGCAGCATTTCAACGGCGGTGGCCTCGATCCCCATGTGCTCCGGCGGGACGTCGAGGCCGGCCGCGGCCGCCATGACGAGGCTGGCCCGCACCAGCTTGCTCGTGCCGGCCCCGGTGCGGACGTCGGTAAGGCCGAGGTGGTGAAGGCACACGCAGGCCAGGTCCGGTTGCAGCGCCCGGACTTGCTCGTTGACCATGGGCCAGACGATGGTGCGCGCGATCTCGAGCGAGGGAAGCAGCTCTAGTTTGACGGGTACGGCGGGCGTGGTCATGGTGATCCTCTCGGGCCACAGGGTCTTGGTCCTGGGCGCGTCGACGGCCGTGCCAGCACGGCGGGCCTTGTGTCTTGGGGGGATGTGTCGTCGACTTGGGTCCTCCGCTGTGACGAAGGGCCGTCAGGCTCGCGCCAACAGGAGCGGAGCGGTTGCGAAGGTGAGCCCCCAGGTCACGTAGAACAGCTGATAGGTGAACCGGTCGGCGGAATGACCGTGCCGAAGCAGTGCCCGCGCGGCACAGGTCCAGGACAGTGCTCCGAGCACCGCCGCGCAGACGATGCCCTTCCAGTCGCCGGCGCCCGACGCGCGGGCCAGGGTGAAATAGAACGCGAAGGGCAACAGGACCATGAGGGTGGCGAACCAGCGGCACACGAGGGTCGGGCCTACCACCAGGGCCAAGGTGCGGCGTCCGACGGCGCGGTCGCCCTCCATGTCGCGTACGTCCTCGTAGATCAAGGCGAGCGGAAAGTACACCGCCACGAAGGCAAGCCACATCCACGCGGTGGAGTCGATCGGGGCCAGGAGCGCCCATCCGCTGGCGGGAGGGAAGAGCGCGCCCGAGGTGTTGAAAGCCGGCTTGTACCAGATGTAGTGGCGAGGTGAGCCCCAGCGGTAATACAGGAACACGGCGACGGCCCACAGCAGCGTCCATTGCCACACGCCGAAGACCCAACCGGCCAGGAGGTAGACCGTCGTGATCAACCAGTAGCGGCGTGCGAGGCCGTGCGCGGTGGCCAGACCCGCTGGAATGGGGCGATATGGCTTGTTGTACGCGTCTTCTGTGCCGGAGTGCACCTGGTTCGAGCAGTCGTTGATGTAGACGGCCAGCAGCCCGAGCGCGACCGCTTGGCTGACGCCGACCAGTCGCACCTCGGCGGGCAGGCCGTAACGGGTCCCGGCGGCAACCGCGAACAGGACGGTCGGCAGGACTGAGACCAGCAGGTTGTCGGCGATCATGCGCCGGGTCAGATCCGCCTCATGGCGCAGCCAGCGGGCGGCGGAGCGCAGACCCGGCATACGGCGTCGCTCGCGGGTGGTGGCGCCGGGCGTCTCGTTGGTCACCATGCGCGATCCACCATCGTGGCGCCGATGGCCCGCAGGGGGGCGGTCTGTTGGGGGTCAAGCCCACAGTCCTCGAGGTGTCCCTCCGCGTCGGCAAGCGCAACGAGTGCAACCGTCCTGCTGACGTCGCCGGCACCGGCCTGCTCGATGGCGCGGGCGCACTCGGCCACCTGCTCGTCGCTCGGCGGCCCGGTGCTGCGGTAGAGGTCCTGGAGCGATTCAGCGGCCGGACCCGAGCAGGACCAAGCAGCAAGGACGGGATAGGTCCACTTGCGTCGGCGCAGATCTGCGCCGACCGGTTTACCCACGATCGCCGGGTCACCGAAGATCCCGAGGAGATCATCGGTGATTTGGAAGGCCAGCCCTAGGCACCGCCCGAAGCGGTCCATCCGGGCAACGAGTTCGGGGGACCCGCCGGCCGCGGCGGCGCCCAGCGAGCAGGCCGCGCTCATCAGCGCTCCGGTCTTGAGCTCGGCCATCAGCAGGTAGTCCTCAGTGCTCAGGTCGCGTCGCGTTTCGTACGCGACGTCCAGCGCCTCACCCCGGATCAGATCCTGGACCGCCCCGCACAGGCGGCCGACGAGGGCCCCATCGTCGAGGCACGTCAGCGCCAGCGCCAGCAGAGAGTCGCCGCACAGCAGCGCTGCCGACGCCCCGAACTGTGTCCACACTGCGGGGCGGCCGCGCCGCTGCTGATCCTGGTCGATCACGTCGTCGTGGACGATGCAGAAGTTGTGCACCAGCTCCACGGCGGCGGCCACCTGGTCGAGTCGGTCGGATGTTTCTCCGGCCGCCAGTGCCGCGGCGTAGACGAGAGCGGGCCGCAGCCCTTTGCCGGCAAGCCCGCCGGCGACCGGGTTCCCCTCGGCATCGCTCCAGCCGAAATGAAACGTCGCCCAACGACGTTGCTCGGGCGGAAGGCTGTGCACCTGGGACCGCAGTGCCGGAAACACCCGCCGCCGCGCCTGCGATTGCATTTCTTCCGCGAGTGAATCGAAGTTCGGCCTGTACTGGCTCATGAACCGATACCTCCTGTGGGAACGCACTCCTACGCGTTGCACCGATGTACGGATGCACGGGTGTGTCGCTCGACGGTTGGAACCCCTCAGGAACTCGGCCTCGGTGAGCGGATCGAAGGCGGAGAAGGGGTAGTGCCCGGTGGCCAGCACGAACCAGCACGGGATCCCTGATGCGCAGGCGGTAGCCCGATCGACGGAGGCCAAAGGCGGTCTGACGGGCCGAGGCGATCGCGAAGCAGACAGCGCACAAGGCCCGGCTGCAGGCCGATCCGACGAAGGCCGCTACCGTAATCGGGTCCCGGGAAACAACGCCTCGCGCTGCTCGACCAGTTCGCCTCGGACAGCGCTGCGGACCGGACCGGCGAGACGTTTCACCATCAGGACCACTGCCTGGAGCAGCGCGCAGCCGGGTGGCTGCTGAAGGATGCGCACAAGGCCGCGGATACCTCCCGCCACCTGTTCCTTGGCTGCGGAGAAGCCACCGTCAATCCAGGAGCAGATGTCGGCGGTGGCATCAACCAACTGCCGGACCAGGCAGGAGTTGTACCTGGACCGGGGCAGCTGTGCTGACACCGACAGCTCTGCCAGGTAGGTCTGGCATGGCGTAGCTGCGCGGAAGCGCCGGGTGGCGCAGTAGTCCTTCAGCTCACGCGTGACGTGCTGCTCCCGGTTCACTGCCTCGACGGCCGGCAAACCCAAGGTGGCCAGCAAGAACCTCCTCGGCACCGCACCGGCGGTCGGATTTCCGTCAGCAGGCCACCGGCCGAAGTTGTACCTGCAGACGTGGTTCGGACGGCGGTGCATCGTGCCCACTACGTCACGCAGGAAGGGGAAGTTGCACTCTCCGGCCCGTGCCGACTGGGCCGCTGCCACTACAGACGTGGGCATTTCCGTCAATGTGATACCTCCTGGCAGCCTGAACGATTCTGCCGACTGCCTGTTGCCTGGAGATGAGTGGGAGCCGTGGCGTCGCACCACCGACTTAGACGAGGCATGCTCACTTCACTCGCCGCGCCGCAGCACCACGAGTAGGTGATTCTGCGGATCAATTGCCGTCCTGGCTGACCGTGCTCAAGCCGAGCCAACAGCGCTCAAGACTGAAGATGATCGGATCGCATGCTTATCCGACTATGCAGCTTCACGTTAGGGAACGTCCGAGGTCCGCGCCAAGGGCCACCGAGGGGCGCCAAGGGGCACCAAGGGGACAGGCAAGGGTTGTGGTTGCCACTGGTGCACCCCGGCACAGGGCGCACCTGTGGTTGCCACTGGTGCGCCCCGGCACAGGGCGCACACGGCTTGCGATTGTTGCCTGTCGGACTACCTAACGCCGTGAGACAGGGGGTTGTCGGTTCACAATCAACGTGGTCAGCTCGAAAAGGCAGCTACTTCGCCGTCCTGTCCGACGGCACAGGAGATCGCCGGCCCCTCGCGTCGTACGAATCCGAAATGGCGTCGACCACGGCCGCCACCGGTCGCATCCCAGGAAGAGGCGATACATGTGGTCCAGGCCCCGAGGACTCTTCTTCTGGCTTTGCCTGATCATCGTGCTTTTCGCCGTTGCAACTGAACCAGTCGGCTTCGCCCACCTCATCGGCGCTGTCGTCCGGAGTGTGTTGGCGTTCTTTGACGGTCTGCACACGTTTCTCGACACTGTCAGATCATCTCGGTCCAGACCTCCGTCCTCCCCGTAGCTCGCAGTTGAACCCGGCCATGACAGGTCCTGGCCGCTGGCGAAAGGAGTACGCATGCGCACCCTGTTGGCGGTACTCGCACTGTGTGCGCTGGGCGCACTCGGGGTGGGCTGCAGTGTGCGCCTGCCGGACGTCTCCGTAGAGGTGCCGTCTCCGAGTTGGGCCCCAACTACCGTTCCTCCTCGGCACGAGGTGCCAACACCGGCCCGTCCGCACCATGAAGCGGACCCGGGAGCGGGCCGGCAGGAAACGAGACCAAAGGCACGTCGCAACACCATGCCCTCGCCTGCAGAATCTGCTGCAGACGCGCTTGTGCCATCGCGCGCCCCCTACGGCCCGTCCACGGAGGCTGGCCAGCCGAACCCAGGAGCCGGCAACGCAATGACTCCTGGCTGCTCCGCCCCCTCCCCCACCCCCTCTGCAGCTCCGGTACAGCCCAGTCCGTCTGATGTCAGTGCGGCGCCTGACGGATGGCCTCTGCCAACGGCCGCGGAATCCGCACCGCTCGGTGTCGTCGACGGTCAGCCAGAAGCCCCATAGAAGCGGCAGCGTTGGTGGCAAGGCGTACGGCAACCCCCGTCGACACCGCTGCCTCCCCGCTCCACCTCGGCCGAACGATCTACGGCCTCAGCCCTGTCGCCTGCCTCACCCCGTCGAGACGCCTCCCGCCGCGAACAGACAAAGCACCCCCTCCTGACGGCTCTCCTTCGACGCGCACACGTACTTGATTAATGCCGTTCACCGGTCGCCTATTCGAGAGCCGACAGGGAGCCGACGAACCGACCCGAATAACATTTCGCATCAAGAAACACCCCTTCACCGGGTGACAGGTGCCGGGCAATACAATTCCCGAGAATTCACACATAGCAAGTCGGCCATCGGGAAATACTTTCCCAACACCCAGAAATCGCGCCGAAACACATCGGCACATCAGGGAGGATTCAAGAAAATGGGCAGGAATAAGACTCTCGGAAGTGATCTCGTGAACGTGCTGGACGACACCAGCAAAACCACACTCAAGGCCCTGCGCCGGAACACGGGAGGAAAGAAGGATAAGAATAACTCCAAGAAGCGGCTGCGGCGCATCGAGTTGCAGATGGAGCAGCTTACGCAGCTGGTTCTCCAGAACGCCAACCAAAACTCGACAAAGTAGCCGGATGCGGCCTCGCCGCAGGAGGCCAATTATGACGCCGTCCCGTGGCCAAGCACCACTCGGTACGGTCGTCCGCACGGGCTGCAGGGAGGTTGCCGGAAGCGTACGCCGACGCCTGAAGCATTCAGCGCCGGAGCGGCAACCTCGTGCAGTAACGCTTCGACAGATGTTTGAATCCATGGGCCCGCTGTACATCAAGGTGGGACAGATTTTAGCTACGCGCCCCGACCTTGTTTCGGAAGAGATACGTAACGAGCTCGCGCGCCTCAACGACGCGACCGAGTCACAACCATTCGAAGAGTTCGAACCTGTACTCGTCGACGAACTCGGTGCGGACTGGCGGTCACACTTCGCCTCGATCGACACCCAGCAGCCGCTCGGCTCCGCCTCGTTGGCCCAGGTCTACCGCGCCACTCTCCGCGACGGCAGTCCGTGCGTGATCAAGGTGCAGCGGCCGGAGGCCCGTGAGGCCGTTGAGCGAGACATGAAGACGCTGCGTCGCGTGGTCGGGGTCATCGCTCGGCTGATCCCCCGGTTCAACGAACTGGTGGACCTGCGGGCGATGGTGGAGCTCCTCTTCGATGTCATGCGGGACGAACTGGACTTCACACGCGAAGCGTCGAACATGAAGAAGGCCCGTAAAGCAGTCAGAGGCTACAAGCGGATCAGCGTTCCCAAAGCGCTGATCGCCAGACCACGCGTCCTCGTCCAGACGCTGGCAGAGGGCGTAGCGATCAACAAGATCGGACCTGACGATCTCACCTCCAAACAGCGCAAAAAGCTCGCATACGAACTCATGGACTTCATGCTGACTTCCTACTTGATCAGCGGTAGATTCCATGCGGACCCACACCCTGGCAACATTCTGGTGGACCAAAATGGGATGGCACACATCATCGACTGGGGCATGGTGGGTGCCATCGACCGCAGCACCCAGCATTCCTTTCTCGGTATCTTTCTCGGGCTTGCAGCCAACGATGGAGAAATAGCGGCCGCCAACTGGATCAGCCTTGGATTCCCTACCTCCAAGGCGCAGATGCGTGGATTCGCTCGAGATGTATCGCGTATTATCCCGAGATGGTCCGATGCCACTCTTGAGGAACTCAACTACGGTGTAGCCCTGCTCAGCGTTCTCAGATTCTCCACTCGGCGAAAAATTCAGACTGCCCCGGTAATCTCTGTTCTCGGAAAGTCGTTGGCCAACATGGAAGGTTCAGTGCGCTGCATTTACCCTCAGCTCAAACTCAGCAAATGCATCACTGGCCTGCTGAGCAGGGTCTCCCTGCACCTTCTCTCCACCAGCATGCACCCTGAAATCATCGCGACTCGCATCACAGGAGCACTCCGTGCGGGAGAAACAAGCGGCCTCCAGCTGCAGGCCCTGCTAGACGACCTGTCAGCCGGGGGTTTGAGGGTGCGCGCCCGCACCGCCCTCAGCTGACCCCCAGGAACTGCCGATTAACACCTCCTCGACTCCTGACGCTTGCCCGCCCCGCAGGATGCAAGTGGGTGGGCTGGGGCTGGCGGAAATGTCTGAGTTGTTGCTGTCGCATCTGATTGAGCGGCAGCAACAGCTACCGCCTCTGGGGCTGCTGCTCGCGCGCGGGACCGTGGCGGCACTCGCCTGGTTACTGTTTCTGCGGGGTGGCGGAGCCCACGGTGTCGCGCGGGCTGCGTGAACGGAACGCGATGAGGAACCCGAGCAGGTTCTCACTTCCACCAGACTGACGTCGCCGCCGCCACGACCGTTCCGGCGGCGAACCCGGTCATCGCAGCCCGCAGAAAACGAAGCCTGCCGATGGTCGGCCATCCTGCGGATTGCCGACCGCACCGACAACTGTCCGACGAATCGTGCGCCGAACTCTCCAACCAGTACGCACCTGACAACTCGGCGAGCACCGCTTCGACCTGTTCTCCTTCGTGCTCCACACCCACATCAACGCGCCCCGGCTGAAGCAGCAACGGCGAGTGACATCACAAATCATCACGACTATTCACGCAGTGACGCGCATATCGACTCCCCAACACACCGCGAAACGACTCCCGCCCAGTACCTGAATTAGAAGGCCCGTACATGGGAGCGGTGGCCAGTGGTTGCTGTCGATCTGGCGGCGGCCTGACGCTCGTGGGGCCAGCTCGGGGTCGTCGGGGTTACAGACGAGGCATGCCGCAGTGCCGACGCCGTGCGGCTGATGGAGCTCTTCGATCTGTCCAACCTCTCCGCCACCGGCTACGTCCTGTCGGCGCACCCGGACAGGAAGCAGGGCCCCATCGCCCCCTAGCCTCCGCAGGAGCCCGGATCGCAAGGTGAAGAGCCTGCGCCTGCGCGACTCTGACCATCGGATCTTTCCGGACCAGTCCCCCACCAGGCCCGGCGTCGCTAGAGTTCCCTCGACGCGTGGGTGAACGGGGGTGGCGTCATGGGGACCAGGACGATTCCGGTCGTGCTCGTACTCGACACAGGCGACGGCGACGAAGATTATGCCGAGGAGCAACTGCAGCATCTGATTGCCGAGTTGAGCGAGCTGGACCTCGACAGCATCGACCGGGTGACGCAGGGCCCGCCACCACCGGGCAGCCGCTCCACGGAAGCCGTACAGCTGGGCGCACTCATCCTGGGCCTGGGCGGCAGCGGCGCCCTGCTCCCGGTGCTCGCCGCCGTTGTCCAGGACTGGCTGAACCGGCGCCGCTCGGGCAGCGTCCGGCTGAAGATCGGCGAGGACGAGATCGAGCTGACCGGTGTGAGCGACGAGGTGCAGCGGCGTGCCCTGGAGGAGTTCCTCCGCCGTCACGGGGACTGAGCAGCCGTGGCGAGCCGCGCCCTGATCATCGCCAACAGCACATACGACGACGGCCACTTCGCCACGCTCCCGGCGGCTACTGCGGACGCCGCCGCCCTCGCGGAGGTACTCGGCGCCCCTGACATCGGCGGCTTCGAGGTCGAGACGCTCATCGACGTGCCCCAGCGTCCCGCGATGCGCGCCCTGGAATCCTTCTTCACCAAGGCCGCCCGCGACGATCTGCTCCTGCTCTACCTGTCCCTGCACGGCTGGAAGGACACGAGGGGCCGCCTGCACTTCATCATGCGGGACACCGAACTCGACTACCTCCGCGCGACAGCCGTTCCCGCGGAGGTCCTCGGCGACTGGATGGGTGCGAGCCGCTCCCGCCGCATCGTGGTCCTCTTGGACTGTTGCTACAGCGGCGCGTTCCCCATGAACGCCCTGCGCCGGCACGCCGGGACGCCCACGGTGGATGTGGCCGAGCCCTTCGCGGGCAACGGCCGGGTGGTCTTGACCGCCTCGACGGCTCTCCAGTACGCCTACGAGGGCGAGCGCGAGCTCCGCCACAGCCGTGCCCCGGCTCAGCCGTCCGTGTTCACCTCGGCGGTGGTGGGCGGCCTGCGCGACGGCTCCGCCGACCTCGACGGCGACGGACTCGTCTCCGTTGAGGAGCTCTATGACTACGTCCACGAGCAGGTACGCAACCGCATCGTCAGCCAGACCCCCACCCTCAGTGTGGACAGCGCCCAGGGCACGATCTACCTGGCTCGCAGTCCCCGCCACGTGGACGTCGACCGCCTGGTCGAGATGCGAGCGGCAGCCCTGGATCCCCAGCCGTGGAAGCGCATCGGCTCCCTCCACCTGGTCGAGCAACTCCTCGGCAGCGTCCGCGAACCCACCCGGGAGGCGGCCCGCGCCTCGCTCCTCGGCCTGATCGCCGACGCGGACCGCGAAGTGGCCCGTAGGGCAAGGCAGTTGTGGCACGAGCGAGGCATGGGCGAGATCCCCACAGCCCGCGCACCCCGCCCGGCCGCATCCCGCCCGCCCATCGCTGACTTCGGCTACGGCCACGGCCCGGTGGGGGGCATCGATTTCGGTACGACGAACTCGGCGATCGCCCTGTTCGAGGGCGAGGACGTCCGTCTGATCCCCAACGCCGAAGGCGCGCTGACGACACCCAGCCTGGTGGCCATCACCGAGACCGGCGACATCCTGGTGGGCACGCCCGCCAAGCGCCAGGCGATCACCAACCCCGACTACACGATCCGCTCGGCGAAGCTGAAGCTGGGCACGGACTGGAGCATCACTCGGGGCACGGTCCGCCTGACGGCGGAGGACGTGGCGGAACACATCCTGCGGCGGCTGCGGGAGGACGTGGAGGCGTATGCCGGGCGGCCGCTGCACGCCGCCACGCTCACCGTCCCGGCCAACTTCGACCTGGACCAGCGGGCGGCACTGGTGGAGGCCGCCGACCGGGCGGGGATCCTCGCCTGGCGGGTCATCAACGAGCCGACGGCTGCGGCGATGACGTACGGACTGGGCCACGACGCGGACAACTGGGTGACCGTCCTCATCTTCGACCTGGGCGGCGGCACCCTGGACGTCTCACTGATCGAGGTGAGCGACGGGGTCGTCGAGGTGAAGGCGACCTCGGGCGACAACCGCCTCGGCGGCGACGACTGGGACCGGCGGATCGTCCAGCACCTCCTGCGCCGAGTGTGGGATCGGTACCGGGTGGGTCTCGGCGAAAGCGTCGAAGCGATGCAGCGACTTCAAGCGGCGGCCGAGATGGCGAAGATCGAACTGTCGTCGGCGAGCACCACGACCATCACGCTGCCCTACCTCACCACCTCTGAGGGCACCCCGGTGCACCTCGAGGAGACCCTGACCCGCCGGGAGTTCGAGTCCATGACGAAGGATCTTCTCGAGCGCTGCCGCAAACCGGTGGAACGGGCACTCCGGGACGCCGGCATCCGGCAGTCCGACCTGAATCAGGTGATCCTGACCGGCGGCGCCACCCGGATGCCCGCGATCGGCGAGCTGATGAGCAAGATCATAGACGGCAGACAGCCCTACCGCGGCCTGATCCCAGAGGGGATCGTCACCGGAGCCGCCCTCCAGAGCGGCGTCCTCACCGGAGGCCACAAGGACACATTCCTCCTCGACGTCTGCTCGGCCTCGCTCGGCCTGGAGACCTCCGCTGGAATCATGACGAAGGTGATCGAGCGGAACACGACCATCCCGACCAAGCGCAGCGAGGTCTTCGTCACCAAGGCTAAGAACCAGACGACCCTGGTCGTGCACATCCTCGAAGGGGAGCGTGAGCGAGCCTCGGACAACAGATCACTCGCCGTCCTCGAACTCACCGATCTGCCACGCCACCCCAAGGGCACGCCACTGGTCGAAGTGAACTTCGACATCGACGCCAACGGAATCCTGCATGTCGAAGCCAAGGAACTCCAGGTCGCCGACTCAGCGGCCGCATTCACTGGCCGAACGTGCTCGACCACCGTAAACCGCCCCACCACCGCCCATGCCACCTCCCTGGTCCGTTCCCCCCGCTGGCAGTCCCTCCGCGCTCTCGTCCCCGGCGTCCAGCCACCGCCCGCCGAGCGCCCGGAATCCTGAAACCCACCGCAGCGTCCCCTGCCTGAACGGCAAGGTCACCGGGAATTGGGGCAAGGCGCCCGCGATAGTCCCGTACGTCGTGGCGTACCTCAGCGTGGGGCGAGCGACACTTGTCCGGTTCAACTGATCACGAAGCTGGATGCTGCCCGTCGACACAGCTTGACTTCCCCATTGGGAAGCCACTCTGAGCGTCACAGTTGGCCGGGGCAGCGACCGGTTCGGGTAGTGGATTGCGGTTCTATTCGCGTCTGCCGCATGGCTCGGGCACCGGATTGGTCCCGGTTCAACCTCAGCGGTTCGCACTTCGTCACGTAGTGGACAGGCTCCATGCTCCGGCCGAGCGCACCTGGTAGTAGCCGCGGCCCGGCCACTGGAACGTATGCTCCCCGGCGCGGCCCTCGGTCACCGTCACCCAGTAGGCGAGGCGGTCGTCCAGCGCCTCCAACTGGATCAGGCTCGGCCCCGCGTAGTGCAGGACGCCCGGGCCCGGTTCCCCTCGGTAGTGCACGACATCCGATCCGGTCCCGTTGGTCTCGTTGCGGAAGCGCGGGACTTCTCGCAGCGGGGCCGCAGTCGCCGTCCACGCCTCCCGTTCGCCGGCGGCAAATACACGGAAGGCGATTGCCTTGTTCCCTTCCGGCAGCGGAATCCGGGCGGTGATGGGGGCGCCGTCACCGGACAGCCGGTACAGGCGTGAGGAACGCCCCTTCCTGCCGCCCTCGAAGCGTAGGTGAACCCCTGCCTGCCCCTTGGTCGAGAAGACCATCACGGCCGGGCGGTACGACGGCATTTTCAGCTGATGGGTCTGCTCGCCGCTGCCTCCCTGCCCGCTGACCTGTAGCTGGGGCACACACGTCGGCGTCGTCGGGCCAGGCTCGGCCCCGCGTGGCTGTGTGCGGATTCCGCTGCCCGGGCCCGGCTGTCTCGGAGTACTTGGGCTCGCGTTCTCCGTCAGGCGGACCGCGTCCGCTGCGCATACGGCGATGTTGCGGGCGGCACCCCCGGGAGGCGCCCAACTGACCAGCCGGGCAGCCCGACCGTGCCGGCCGTCGAAAAAACACAGCGGCATGTGCTCCGGCAGCGGTCGGCCGGCGATCAAGGCATCCACACAAGCCAGCGCGTGCCTGCCCTCGTCCAGCGTGCGCAGGACATCGAGTGCGTCAGCCCGCATCCGGTCGCCGGCGACGCCCCCCTTTGCCTGGTCGTATGCGTCGAGGGCACGCGCCAGCTCGGCCCGCATCTCATCGGTGGCGCCGGGCTGGCCGGGGCGGAAGGCATGGACGTCCAGAGCCTCACCGAAGGCGGTGATCTCGGCCTCGATCTCGGCGAGCGCCGACTCGTCGCGTCCGCGCCATGGCCACAATCGGCGGAGCCCCCCCCCTCTACGCATGGCCGTAGTCATGCCGCACGGCCCGGCAGGCACGTCCTGAGGCCGGCGGCTGAGTACGGAACGGCCCACTGAAGGGCTGAGCCGCTGCACGAGCGTAGGGAACAGGTAGTGCGTCGCCTCTGCGGCGAGGTGTTCTTGGAGCCAGTCGACCGGGAGACGCTGACTGAAGCCGTGCATGGCGGCCTCTTTGGCCAGGTGCAGGAGCTGCGCGGTGTCGACTGCTCGGACGGTGCGGGGAAGGGGCGGGGGCATGTCGAGATGATGCCAAGAGGCCTCCGCGGGCCGAGAGGCCAGCTGGGTCGGGATGCGATCTGTCTACGGGCAGGACCCCCAGACTTCCTCGAACTCCTCGGAGGTCAAGTCTCACGGTGATGCCGTATCCGACATCCGCCCGACATCGACCATGAGATTCCGACACGGAAAATGAGGCCCTACAGCGGCCCACACCCCTACCGCTTCATTGTGATAGCCGCTCTTAACGGCTGGGAACCGACGGATACCCCAGACCAGTCGAGCACAGTGCTATCCCACGCCCCAGACCGTCGGGTAACCGAGAAAACGGCCAGACACCCGGAGGGTTCCCACCTCCTACCGTGTCTAGAGCACCTTCAGGCCGTCTTGGCGAGGCCCTGCGGATTCGCAGCACTCATCGCCCACTCCACGGCTGCCACGACCTCGTCCGAGGACTCCAGCAAGTGCCCGTACCGGTCGACGGTCGTCGTGATCGACTCGTGGCCAAGGCGGGCCTGAATCACGGGGAGCGGTACCTTGCCGGCGATGAGCCAGGAAGCGTGGGTGTGGCGAAGGTCGTGGATACGCGGGCGCTTGGTGAGACCGGCCGCATTAGCTGCGTCCAGGGCAGGCTTCCAGCGGTGTGCGTAGAACACGCCGGAGTGCCAAGCTCCGCCCTCTGGTGCGGTGAAGACCAGGTCGGTCGGCTTCTTCCCCAGGCAGGCCCTCTGGAACAACCGCACCTGCTCCGCGGTGAGCACGAGGGTCCGGCGTGACTTCTTCGTCTTGGGTGCACCGAGGAACGTCCCTCCCTCTCCTCGCCGCTTCCAGGCACGCTGCACGCGGAGCGTCGGCCGCTTCGACGCGAAGGTGAAGTCCCGGGGTTGCAGTGCCGTCACTTCACCCCACCGGAGACCGGTACTCGCCAGCGCATCGACGATGTCGACAGCGTCGACACGCACGTGCGTCTTGAGAAGGGCGTACTCCTCGGGTTCGAGGAAGACCTCGTCATCCTCGGTGTCGTTCCCTTCGGGTGCTCGGCACCTGCAGGGACCGCCCTTGACGCCCCAGGCTTGAACACCGCACCCAGGATGAGCAAGACACTTCCTGGGACGAGTCCGATTCGTCGGCGAACGCCGTCCGCGCACAATGGCGCGGCAACGGCTCCAGGACCCCCGCGGTCGGCCGCTTGCCTCGGACGCTGCACCCGGCATCGCCGACTGGACCGCATGGCTGGGCACCTGAGCCGAGCGTTGTTGCCCATCGGCTAGGGCCTGTCTCTTTGACTTCACGGTGATTGGGCCACGTGGGAGGGTGGTGGCCATGCCGCAGCTTGGTCACCGTCTCCGATCCTTCAGATTCACGTTCGGGCTTGCCCCGACGGGCTTCGCCGCATGCCGGGAGACAGGTGGCCCGTCGCTGGAGCACGCCCTGGCGGAAAGGACGACACTCTGCGGCATCCCTCGGCGCCAGGTGACGGTCTATCGGCATCTGTTCGTCGCGAAGAGGTCCGGCAGGTGCTCGGACTGCAGGATGAAGGCAGTCGGTGCCACCTCGAGGCCCTGAGTTCAGACATTTCCTGGCGAGCGGGCGTCCTCGGCTTTCCGTGGTCGCGTCCAGATCAGGATGGCTGCGAGGTGGAGTGCGCCCTCGTAGGCGATGGCGAGCTTGTCCGTTCGCATGGCCAAGCCGCGCCACTGCTTGAGACGGTTGATGCACCGTTCGACGGTGTTGCGTTGCTTGTATGCCTCCGTGTCGAAGCTGGGCGGACGACCCCCGGACCGGCCTCGCCGGAGGCGGTGCCCTACCTGGTCAGAGGGTTGCGGGATGACGGCCTGGATGCCTCGGCGGCGAAGATGCCTGCGGATTGCGCGGGATGAGTAGGCCCGGTCCGCAAGGACGACGTCGGGTCTGGTTCGTGGCCTGCCCAGGCTGGTGCGCGGGACTCTGATGCGGGCCATGACCGTCTCGAAGGCCGGTGCGTCGCCGCGCCAGCGGCCAACACTGCTGCCGGCCGTTCACGCTGATCATCGGCACGCACGAGCGGGGGAACATAGCCCGGGATCGCCGGTTAGCCAAACCGGCGATCCCGCGCATCATTGATAGTCCACCGCCACGTCCCACCCGCACGTCGAAAGGCATCATCCTCACGACCACAGAGCAGCCACGAAGCAGCCATGGCCAAGAGACCGGCAGTCGATCACGCCGCCGCGTAGCTCGCCCGGAACAGATCCTGCGCCCGCTCCACGTCCCTCGGCGTACGAAGCTGCACCTCCAGATCACCTGTCCCGTGGTGACCGAGATCCGACACGTCCCGGGTGAAACCCGGAATGAGGTCCACCTCCGCCGGATCGACCTTCAGGTAGACCAGCAGCTTGCTGCGCTGCGGCGGGCAGAGGCAGGCGAAGTTCCGCAGCCGCTGATACGCCCTGTACTGCTTGCGCTCCACACGGTTCACCCCGTCCCCGAGCCCGAGCAACGCCTCATCGACCGCGCTCGCCAGCTCCACCATCGACGCGCCCACGACGTCGGCTGCCGCCCGAGCAACCGCCTGCCTGCGCGTCCGGTGGGCCACCTGCATGCCGCCGCTCACGGACGCCACGGTCTCAAGGCCGAGCAGGTCGCTGCCGAAGAGTCGGTAGCGGACCAGGTCGATCGAGCGCCGGTGCTCTCGCACGGCATGCACGTCGCAGCGCGTGTAGTCACCGGCGATGCAGATCAGGCGCGGGCCGCTCCACAGGACCTGGGACGCGGCCGTCACGCCGAGCCGGTCGCGGACCAAGCGCTCGAACTCGGCCCGGTGGTCCATCAGCCACGCCAGGTAGAAAAGACCCTGGTTGATGACGCCGGCATCCGTGCCGCGCTTGTACTCGATGATGACCGGCGATCCGTTCTCGTCCAGCCCGAGCGAATCGATCCGGCCCCCGTGGACCGGCCCCGTGCCGTACTCGCTCGCCAGGAATCGGACGCCCAGCAGCGTCTCCATGTGTGCCTCGACGAGGCCCTGCACATCTGCCTCGACCTCAGCAAGACGCGGCATGACCTCGGTCATGCCGCTATTCGTCGTTTCCGTGCGGAACAGCTTCAGGCCCGGCACCTTCCCTCCTAAGAGTTGTCCCGTAAATGATCTCCGCATGTCGTCGGGCATGGCGGGCTGCTGTGTGTCGGATGGTCTATCCGGCGAGGGCAAGGTTGTGCATCCGTGCGATGCCGAGCATGGCGTGGTGGACGCCGTCGCCTTTGAGGCGGCAGTCTCGGAGAATCTTCCAGGTCTTCATGCGGGCGAAGACGTGCTCGACGCGGGCGCGAACTTGTTTGTGGGACTTGTTATGAGCCCGCTTCCAGCCGGGCAACTCCTCGCCCTTGCGGCGCCGGTGGGGCATCACGAGCCCGGTGCCCGGATAGCCGCCGTCGGCGACGGCCATCGTCTTGCCGACAGCGGCCTTCGCGCCGGACTCTTCCCACGCCTTGCAGTCGTTTCGATTGCCCGGCAGGGGCCGGCCGACCACCACGACAAGGCGAGTGTCGGCATCGATGACGACCTGGTGGTTGGTGGAGTACCTGTAGTTCTTCGACTGCTCGGCGATGGCGTGGTCCCGGGTGGGGACCAGGGTGCCGTCGACGATCAGCACCGTGACCTTCCGGAACCTCGTGCGAGGCCGCAGGGCAAGCAACGGCCCCAGGTGGGCGATGATTCGGTCCGCGGCGGATTTGGAGACCCCGAACAACGGGGCCAACTGCCGCAGGGTGAGGTTCGTCCGCCAGTACGCGGCCACCAGCAGGAATCTGTCTTCCAGCGGCAGGCCCCAGGGCCGACCCCTGCTCACCGGGTCGGCGCCCTCCCGCCGCAACGCCGTCACGAGTTTCGTGAACTGTCGTGGGCTCAGTCCGGTGAACGGGGCTATCCAGGAGGGCTCCGACGCCGTGATCACACCAGCCACGGCGAGATCGTCTCACCTGGATCATGCTTCAGGACTCGCAGCCTCTGGCCGGACGTAACTCGATCGCCCGGACGGCTTCCGCGTGAGATCCTCCGCCCGTGGCTACTGAGACCGAGGTGGGAGAGCTGTTGCACCAGCGTGGCTGGCGGGCGGCGTTCACAGTCACTGAAGGGGTGAACGCGTGGGCTGCCCTGGTGAGCATCATCGAGCGCGGCTACGGCGACGACATCTACGAGTACACCAATGACCTCTACTGCCGGAACTGGCTACACGAGGCATGGCTCCTGCTGGACGAACACATCGTCCAGCTCTGGACCCCGTCGATCAGAGCTCTGGACGACCGATACAGGGCCGCGACCGTCGACGACGACGGCCAAGCACTTGACCAGTTCCACCGGCTGCCCGGCCCTGACCTGTGGTGGTGGCATCGACACCCACGCATCCTCACCGGAGACCTTGGGCGTTCGCTCAGCTCGGTCGGTGCCATCGGCACTGACCCTGACGCAGCATGACCCTCAGCCTCGAGGGGTTACGGGACAACGCTTAGACTCGGAGATCACCAACGCCGAGTCGGGTCAGGATTGTTTCCGCGAGGGGCTTCGGGAGTGTGAAGATGGTGTGAGAGGCTACTTTCGGTCTGCCGCGAGGAACCCCTCGTCCCACAGCTCCCAAGGAATGCCAGATCCCACATACGTCCCACAAGATCGCGGGACAAGCGCCCGGAAGACTGCGTTTTCGCAGGTCAGCCCCCGTAGCTCAGTGGATAGAGAACGTGCCTTCTAAGCGCCTGCTCCATCGATTCCCCTCCCGCGATCCACACCGACGCCCCTTGCACGAGGGCCGGGCAATATCGCGGGAGGCGACTGCACACGTAAAGGCCCGGACCGCTGCCCCGGGCCTTTATGAGGGGATGATTCGCTACCTCGCCACGTCTTAGACGTAATTCAAGGATTCATTCAAGCCTTGGCCGAAACATCGGCGCCAGGCCACGCAGGTGAAAACGACTAACTGAAGCGCGTACGGCAGTCCACCGAATACAACTGCCTCATCTCGCCGTGCCGCCACGGGCGACGCTCTGCGGCTAACGACCTTCGTCGCCCGCGTCGCGTGCGCCCGGACCGTGGACGGCAGCGTGCGCTCTCGCCGGTTCAGGGCGGTACGCCACGGATCTGTTCTGACCACACTGCACGCGGTCCTTCCAACCTGTCGGTCGGACAGATCTCCAAGCGTTGCCTGTGGCACGAAGGGTGAGGACGACGCGCTCGCGCAGACCACCGACTTCCAGCCGCCGGTGGCCCCGACGGCTTCCTCGACCTGCCCGATAGGCTGGCTCAGGCTGCGACGTCGAATATTGCTGAACCGTGCGATAGCACCTATCGGCGCAGGTCAGATGGGACCTCAGCTGTCCCATCCGAGCTCGGGTTGATGTGAAGCGGCCGGAAGCTGACGGCGCAACCGCTGCCTGTTGTCACCGAGCCGAGGTGGGGTGCCGTAGGTCAGCTGGCGTTGGTGCCGTCGCCTGTCATGCCGTCAGGTCCGTCGTCCAGCTCCTCCACGGCCCGCATGGAGCTATCGGAGAGTTCGGGCATCTCGAAGGCGTAGCGGCCCTTCATGTGGATGTGCCGATAGAGGAAGGGAGACAGGCTCCGGACGACTTCGTCGGGAACGGGCCTTAGGTGGCTGGTCTTCTTCGCGAGGAACAAGTCGATGTAGGCGGTGTTGAAGAGTACGACCATATTGACGATCAGCCCGAGTGCACTGAGTTGTTCCTCCATTCCGGTCTGGTAGCGGTGGAGGCGGTCTTCGGTGCCGTGGTAGATCTTCGCGGCCAGCTCGTGGCGTTGGGCGTGGCGGCTGCTCTGCGTTTCGATCTGACGGCGGTAATCGGGATTGTCGATGAGGTCCAGGATGTGTGCGGTCTTGAAGATCTTCCCGTAGTGGGCGAGGGCCTTACCCAAGGACGTGGGGGTGCCGTTACGGACCACCATGCGGATCGCGTCTGCGGATCGCACGCGGCCGAGGTGGACCGCTCCGACGAGACGGAGCATCTCGTCCCAGTGCCGTTCGATGAGCACGGTGTCGATCTGGTTGCGGGTGGCGTGCTGCAGGGGGCCGTAGTCCTCGCCGGAGGCGGTGTCCATGCGGGCGAGGGTCATGTCGGTGACGTCGGCGGCTGTGGGGGTGTAGATGTAGCCGGAGAGCGCGAGCAGGCCGAAGATGATCTCTTGGTGCGGGCCGCCCTCTGCGACGATCTTCTGCGGGTTGTGATCAGGGTTCTGACTCCGGGGGCTGGTCGCCTTGAGGGCGCTGGTGCGGCGGTCATTGAGGACATCGAGCACGTGCAAGCAGGTGTGAACGGATCCGGCAACGACATCGTTCGTGAGCCCCATGGCCTGACCCGACAAAAGCGCGAGATGGGTGACGTGGGCGGCGCCGTGGGAAGATGGGCGGGCCTGGATGGCGCTCGGTGGCGCGACCATGCGCTGGCCCTCCACGGATGCCATGTGGCCGCCGTTCCACGCCGCGGCGACCATCAGCTGTGACTGCCGTGCCAGCAGACGGTTGTTCAGCGCTTCCAGACGATCAGGTCGCAGGAAGTTGTCGATGACGTAGGTGATGTGCCTCCTGTCTAGTGCGGGGACGTTGCCGGCGACGGCCTCCACACCGACGTTGCAGCCCAGGGCGACCAGGGCGGCGGACAGGGTGATATCGAAGTTGCTTTGACGTGGGGGCTCGCCGCTTGGTGTGGTGAACACCTCGGTGCCCCGGGTCCACGTGAGAACTTCCAGGATGAGTTGGGGAAGGTCGCCCTTGGGCAACCAGCCCGTAAGTTCCGTGGTCACCTTGCGTAGCCGGGGGTCTGGCGGAAGAGGCGCGGTGGACAGGACGAGCCGGCCGCCGTCACCGATTTGGATCTGACGATCTTTCGGCAGGCGCTGGGCGATCGCATGGGTCTTGGTGTGGAGTTCGTGGCCAAGTCGCTTCAGGTGGTCGGCCGCGTCCAGTGGAAGCCCCAGGCTCTTCGCTACCGAGGCCCGCAGCGCCACCCACTCCGCCGGCGATGGCAAGCCCGCTTGCGGGTTGCCCCACTTCGATGCGCCTTCAACGAAGATTTCGCGCCGCATGAGGCGGGAATAGAACCGCTCCACCACGCAGAAGGCGTAGGCGGCGGTGTCGACCGTGTCGGGCGCCAGGTGCGGCGCGCGGAGAGCGAGTTCTTTCCAGGACCCGGTCAACAGGCTCTCATCGGCCTCGGCACGGCTGATGGCGGGGTGATCGATCAGCTCGGTCAACGACCACAGCGCATCCAGGACTCGGCTGGCTTCCGGCGTGCCAGGCCGATACGCCAGCCCTTGGACGATGTGCGGCAGGTATGTCTTGAGGAGATCGATCCGTTCGATCATTTTGGCGCGGCGTGCCTCGTCCGAGTCCGATCCCATCGCCGGCGCCAGTTCGCCGGCCACCGTGACCGCTGCCTCGAACGCGGCGAGGTCCTCACGCTGGTTGAGGAATTCGCCCAGCGTCATGGTGTCTGCCACAGGCGGGATGATCTCGCCCGTGGCGGTGTCTACCTGTCCGTGTCGCGCGGCAAGCAGGTCTTTGCCTACCTCTCTCATGACGGCGGCGGCGTAGGCCAGGTCGGGGAAGCTCGCCGATCGCTCCTTGTCGGTCTTGCGTCGCGCCCTTCCGATGAGGTCGTTGGCGATCAGGTGCACCAGCATGTCGACCGCATCGTCCGCGGCGGTCTCGGTCAGGCGGCCAACTGCGGCCACCGTCGCGGCGCGTCGCTTCGCCCTCTGCGCCTCATGGTTCGCGGCGAACCGGGCGAGATGTGCCAGGCGTCGCGGGGAGAAGACCCGGGGGTCCACGGGAGGCAGCCTCAGCAACTGCACCGCGTTGTTCCGCTCGAAGGCGCGCTCGAGGTTCGCCCAGGCTGGCTTGCCCGGCCCGCGCTGCAGTTCAGCCAGCTGTGACTTTCGCTCGCCGTCCGGGACTGCGGTCAGGCCATCGAGTTCGGATAGCCGGTCCGCGTACGGGGCCAGGAGCGCCTGCCACATCTTCTGGTCGGCTTCCCCTCGTACCGTTCGGACCAGATCGGTGAGGGCGCGCTCGCTGGGCAACTCGACACGCTCCACCCGCAGCCAGGCGACTGCGCGCCGCAGGAGCGCCCTGACGCCCTCCTCCGTGTACGTGGCGCGCGACACCAGCATGCTCGTCAGCGCTGCCTCACCCTTGTCGTACGGCTTCCAGCGACAGGCCGACCTGATCTCCTGTGCATGACGCCGCGTCAGCCCGTCGTGCGTGCCGTACATACTCAGGACTGCCAGGCCGTCGCTGATGTCGAGCTGGGCCGCCACGTGTTCTACGACCGGCCGCGGCAAAGAAGCGATCTCCTGCGGTTTGGGAAACCGGCCAAGGACCCGTAGGCAGGTGAGCTGGATAGCGAAGCCCAAGCGGTTCTGCGGCCCGCGTTTGGCCAGGGTCAGCTCGACCTCGGACTCGGTGAGGTCGAAGAGGGCCAACAGGCCCTCCGGCAGATCTGCTTCGGGAATTGACGGGTAATCCCGGCCCAGGGGAAAGCTCGCTCCGGTGCTCATCTTGTACGCCTCACTGCAAATCCGACTACGACGACGTGCAGATTCAAGGCATGCGGCACGGCCAGTCAAACGGCCGCGTCACCGGTCCAGCGCTTAGCACACGGTTCGGCAGGATTCGTGGTCGCAGGCATTTCGCCTGGTCCGATCCGGGGACAGGCCGCGTGCACGGCGGCCGGGGCCGCCTACGGTCCCCGGCCATGGAGAACGTATGGATCGAGCCAGCCGGGACCAGCGATCCCGGCTACACCGAGGATCAGCTCAGACGCGCGAGGACCTTCGCAGAGACGGACATCCGGGCGTCCCGGGCACAGCTCGCGGCCCGCTTCGGTCTCGGTGACGTCTGTGCCGAGATCACCGACAGTGCACCGCCGGGCGAAGCCGCCGCCCTGAAACGGCTGGCCCAGCAGCTCGGGTACGCGACGGAGACACTGGAGACGTACCTGCGGGTGACACGCCTGGCCGGAACCGCACTTCGCGAACGGCTGCTCGCCTCCGCCACTCATGTCCCGTGGAAGTGCGTGACCACCGCTTGCGTCACCGACGCCCAAGAGCGGGCGCGCCGAATCCAGTTGCTGACCGAACGGCTCAGCAGTGCCGAGCGGGCGGGGTGGCCCGTTTCACTGGATGCGTCACAGTTCCGCCTGGCACTGGGCCTGGCGGGCGGGACTGAGCCTCCCGCCGAGATCGTGGCCCAGCTCGACCGGGAAGAGGTCCGCGAGGCCGTCCTGGCCGAGCTGACCAAGAGTCCGGCGGCAGTGCTGGCCGTGCTGCGGGAACCGACCGTGCGGGAAGTCCTGAAGGACCAGGACGTCGCGCGCTACGTCCGCGCACAGATGCGACCGGCCCCCAGTGCGGACGAAGCCCTGCTCGACGAGCTCGTCGGCCGTGAGGAACGCGCCCCTCACGCGGACTGGACCATCCGCTACTTCGGACTGGTCCACAAAGCCAGGGAGATCTTGCTCCTCGGCCCCGAGGACTTCGTGGACGTGAACGACCCCGACGTGTGGGAGTCCGTCGAGTCCATCCGCGACTCGGTCAGTTCCTGGGCCGACCGGGTCTTGCAGCAGCGTCCCCGCCCCATCCGACTCTTGACAGGAAAGTAGAAACCCATGCCCAGTGCAACTGGCCGCTACTCCAACACCGTGCGCGACGTCCTCGACCGTGAAGCCCTCCGCTGCATTCTCGCCGGCGGGAACGAGAGCGAGCAGTTCGCCCGGCTCCAGGGGACCGTCCGATCGAAGATCAAAGTTCTGTCCGCTGACTACCACGCGGTGTTCGACCGCGCGGTCAAGACGATGTGCACCACCTCCTTCAACAAGGTCACAAAAGAGATCCGACTCGCTGCCCTAGCCGGACCGCCCGGCCCTACGCACACCGAACCCACCCTCCAGGGCGTCAACTGCGGAACCACCCCCACCGCCCCGGACGACGCGAGCGTTCCCGGCCCACGGGCTGGCGCCACCGACGACCAGGTCGTCGCGAAGGTCGTCCTCGGCGAGGGCGGCGAACTGACGGAGAAGACCGCCCGGCAGCTCGTACTGCAGGACCTCGACCGCATCATCGAGGTCCTGCCCCCTCTTGCCGAACGCGACTTCAGGGAGGCCGACCGGCTCGATCAGCAGGCCAAAGAGTCCACCCAAGGAGCAAAGAGGCACCGGGCTCGCGGAAACCGCATCCTCACCCTGGTCAAACGCTACGACCGCCTGGTCGCCGGCATCGACAACCTCCCGGGCATCTTCACCGTCGCGGACCTGATCGCCGAGGTCGGGCCGCAGGCCCTGGGCCTGGACGAGGACGACGCCGAACTGCTGCGCTACGCGGGCGCCCTGTGACCGAGTCCGCGTGGCACAAGGAGATCAAGGGATGGGGCGTGGCCACCGAGATTCCCCTCGGCAACCGCCGCGCCGACTGTCAACTGCGTTGCGGCAAGCGGGCTGAAGTGCAGGCCCGCCCACTGCCAGACGCTGAAGTCGCCGGCCGAGAGGCCCACGCCGACCTGTGGATCCTGGACTGCCGTGACGCTCATCGCGCGCAACGCCTGATGGTCTGGGACGACCCGCAGTTCGGCACGTTGTTGCGTTGGGAGCGGGCCTGGCAGGGTTTCGCCGTGGCCAAGCGGCCCGTCCTCCTCAATCTCGCGCTCGATCTCCGTACCGGTCACGGCACCTTCCTGGTGGTCACCGGCTGGGACTTCAACGGTCATCGGGCCACGGGCACTGGACGGATCCACACCGCCGCCGCGCTCCGGTCCTGGATGCGCTACGGCCTCACTTCCACCAGCGACCGGGCCGTAGCGCGATGAACCTGTACCTATTCCCCCGCCCGCGTCATCGCACCGTCACCATTGAACTCGGCGGTCTCCGGCACCAGCTGCCCGCCGAGTGCCATCCAACCGGTCCGCTCGTAGGACGCATGGTGACCGCCCCGGCATTCCACGCCCAGTCCCTGTTCGGCGAGTGCCTCGTACCCGTAGCCATGCCCCTGCACCGTCCCACCGCACGCACCGACCCACGGCTGATCGTCGTAGATGACCTGTCCGAGGAGTGGGCATAGGCTTCCGCATCCACTATCAGCAACAGCCCTATCGCATCACCGAGTTCTACCCCCAGTAGCCCACCAGACCCCGCTACGCCGGAAATGCCATGTGCTGTGGAGTACGCGCTCCGTGTCTCCTCGCCACGAAGCTGCAGTCCTCTACTCGTATCCGGGCTGCCAGAGAGATGCCGTGCCCGGCAGGCCCGGACGCGGCATCTCTCTGGTGTTCAGGTCAGCACGAGGTGGTGGACATGTGGGCCAGTTGGAGCAGCTCGCGAACCAGGCCGCCGGCCAGCGTGGCAGCAGCGGCGTAGCACGCTGCCTGCCCGAGGCCCTGGATAAGTGGGCGGCGTGCGCGTCGCCTCTTCGGGACGGGACGCTGCGTACGGTGGGACATGACGGTCTCCAATCAGGGGATGGGTCAACTGCCCCCGCACCGCGTGTTCCTGGCAGAGCCACGGTGCGGGGGCGCGTTTTCTGCTGGCCCCAAGCCTTATGGCGGACGTGCGCTCAATGCAGCTTCCGGAGCTCGAATCTCGATGTAAGTTCGGCGCCGTGAAAGGGAATCGGACCACCACGTGGGTCGAGGGAACCTCAGCCGATCTGGTTGCGGACGCGGTCGCGCTGGGCGTGAAAGCAAGTCCGAGGATGGTGATCTCCTGGGTCGAGGACGGCCTGCTTGCCAGCCCCGAGCCGCGCAAGACCAGCGCGCATGGCAGCGATCCGCGAGTCTTTCCGCCCGAGCAACGCGAGTTGTTCACCCGACTTCTTGAGGCGCGGGAGCGCTCTCCGTTGGGACGTATCCCGCAACGCTCCCTGGTCCGCGTCGTGTTGTACCTGTGGCTGATCGACGACTCGATCGTGCTCACCTCTCAGGCTCGGCGAGCCTGGCGTACCCATGCGCGCGCTGCCGGCCAGGCGACCGCCGTCCGGCGCGGCGAGAACGTCCGCGCCATCGTCGAGCAACTTGCCCACCCCTCAGCCACCCTCAAGCAACGGCGCGCCGCCCTGCTCGTCCTCGAGGAGGGCGAGCGCACTGGGCGGATCGACATCGCCAGGCTGACGGCGGTTCTCACGGAGTTGACCTCGCCGTGGATCGGCCATCCGGGTAAACCGAGGATCGAACGAGCCCTTCCTGGCCCCTTCGGGCCTGTCCCCGTCCAGCACCGCATCGCCGTGTGGAAGGGCCGCGAGCAAGCAATCCGCCTCCTCCGGCACGAGGAGATCGACGAGACCGAGCTCGACAGGGTGCGCGCCGTCTTCAGGCCGGAGTGGGCTGACTACCAGGCCCGTCGACCCGCCATGGCGACCATGGGTGCAGGAGAGTTCGCGGCGTACTCCACAGAGCCCGACACCATAGAGGGCCGTGCGATCGAGGTGGTCGATGCCTTCGTGGGAACGCTCGCCGGGGAACTTGGGCTGATCGAAGCCGCGTCCCATGCGGCAGAGACGGCACGCCTCAAACTGGCGCGTTGACGTCCCACAACCATGATCGGCCGGAAAAGTCGTAGTGATTACGCGATCTGGTGCATTGTCAGTGATGGTTCCTAACCTGTTGAGTTATGGCAAACGGCGTGTGGCACACCGGCTATCACATCAAGATCGAGTTGACGCATGCGGACCTCGGACACCCGGACCGCCCTGAGCTGCTGGACGAGATCACTCTGCCGATCGAGCAGCGCGACCGCGAGTTGCTGCAGTGTCTGCAGCATCACGGCACCGGCATCTGCCGGGCCGAGGAGGAAGACCGTTCTCCGTGGATGACGATCCGTCGGCGCACTGTCGACGGGGTCACGACCCTGGTGGCCGCGCATCTGCCGGTACGCACCAAACCAACAGCCGATGAAAGCGACAAGCACAAGGCGCTCAAGGAGCGGATCGCGCGTGCCGCGCACCGTCACGGCCTTTCCGCGCAGATTGAAGCCCGCAGCACGGACGGCAAGATACGCAATGATGTCCTGGTGTCAGGCAGCGCAGGGCATATCGGATGGGAGGCCCAATACTCGCCGATCACGGCATCGACCGTTCGACGGCGTTCAACTGCCGCTGCAGACCGCGGGATCATGCCCTTATGGGTAACGAACGATGACCGGGCGGCGCTGATCGACCGGGCGCCGTGGGTACGCGTGGATGACCTTCCCTGGCGGGCCATTGCCTCCGACCGCGCCATGCTCGTACGCGGCGGGGTGCGACATTTACAGGACTGGGCCTGCACGCCGGCCGCCCAGAGACCCTGCCCCCTCAACGGCAGTTCGTGCGGTGGACTGCACGTCGCCTGGAGCTTGCCGGCGCTCTGTCTGCCGCCCAAGCCGCACACTGGGGTCGATGCCCTCGTCGCAGCGAGCGCCGAGGGCGACTTCGTGCCCATGAAGATCCCTGGTCAGCACAACCCCCGGGCGTCGACCCGGCTGTGGGCCCCGGCAGCCGACCGGGACCGCTGGCGCAACATCATCGACGAGGACGAGGCACTTCCGGACGCGGAACCGCCGATGCAGGCGACTCTGACGTTCACCGAGGAAGATCTCGACACCACCTGCCGCTACGGTGAGGACACCCGGGTCTTCGACGACCGGCGACCGCGCCGCGACCACGCTGACGCATCCGGCCTGCACACCTTCCCCGAGGTTCCTCAGCGGATCTTCCGTATCCCCCACCAACCTCAGCGCCTCAACGTCAGCCCCGAGCAGCGCGCCGAAGCATCTCGGCGCTGCGGTTGTCGCATCTGGCAGGTCGGTCCCTGTGCCGGCTGCGGCACACCGATTCATCGATACGGCCCAGGGTCCGCGCATGCCTGCGCCGACTGTCGACGGCGTGCGCGCTAGATGACGGCGTAGGACGTGGCCACCTCGAACCGCGGTGGGAATCTCCTGGGACCACTGCGGCGGGCCAGTCCGCGGCCGAGGGGCGTCCTCTCCACCGATACCGGTGTCATCGACGCCTTACATACCGGAGTCGTTGAGGGCAGCAGGAGGGGTGATGGCGTTCAGGGCACTGCACGCACATTGGGGAACCGTCTTCCCCCACCTGGCAGATCTCGGTTGCGGGCACGACTGGGCCGCCATCTGGAGAGCCCACCAGCCTCTCTCTCCTGCGTCGAGTGCGGGCACACGATGTACGCGAAAACCTCGCACCACGGCCTGCACTTCTTTGCCCACGCTCCAGGGGCACCCCCCGCTGCGCGCTCGCTGAGGAGACCGACCACCATCACTCGCCGGCGCACTTCCTGACCGGACGTACGTTCTAGCGCTCCGCCGTCAGACGCTGTTGAAGTAGGTACGAGTGCCTTGAACAAACTCGGTGCGAGCTTGTTGGAACTGACTCATGACCCACGTAAAAGGCCGCTGATCGTGCTCGGTTACCCAGACGGGCTCATCCTCGTCAAACGTGGGGGTCCCACCAGGTAGCTGAAGCAGGTCCCCCATGTCGGCCAACCGAGCCGCCGGCGCTATGAGCCGATCTGGCCCTTCCAGTTCCAGGCGTGCCACCGCCTTGCGTAGACGCTCATACGCCTCGAAGGCGTGATCAAATGCTTCGTCCTGTCGCTGCTCCGCTTCCTGCCGCCCAGCGGCGGCCCGCGCCCTGACCGACTCATTGTCATCCGCTTGGTCTTCGTAGATCATGCCCAGCCATGATGCGGCGCTGCTGCTGATATCGCATGACCGCTTCAACTCGTCTGCGGTAGCCAACACTTCAACGCACGCCGCGTGCTGGCTGGTCCGCCGCGCGTGCTCGAGTTGCGCTCGGCCTGCGGCGACTGCCGAGAGGCGAGCCGCGCGGGCCTGCAGATAGACCGCAGGTACGCCGATAAGGGCGACAGCTGCCGTGACGCTGGAAGTGATCACCTCTATGGACACATGTTGATCGTAACGGTGGCCACCAACAGGCAAGCGAGGTGCACCGTTCCTGGCCCCGTACCCGGCCGTGAAGCTGACCTGGCCCGTCGCCGCGAGCGCCAGGACGGCGAAGTCCAGTCTGTGACCCGCGGCCTCGCCTGGCTCTGAGCTGCACGAGCGCTAGCCCGAGGAGCAGTCTGCGGCTGTTCTCGCCACTGCCGATTACAAGAAGGACGTGAGGCTTTAGTCCTGCCTCTTCCAGGTGAGGGTTCGCCATGTGAAGGCCGTGTACCTGACGCGCGCCCATCCTTCGTCGTCAGGATGGAGCTTGCGCACCTCGGTGCTTTGTGCTGGTGGGTTCTTGAGATAATCGTCGACGTTCTGCACGCGCCACCCATCCAGGCGGCCGCGCCGCAACTGGTCCTCGTAGTGGCCAAGCCTCACGTTGCAAGGCAGGCATAGCAGTCCGCGCACACACTTCGGACAGCCGGTGCAGCACGAGTGGTCGTGATCGACCTGCCACCAGATTGGGCCGTCGGCCGCACTGTCTCCCGGACTGTCGCCGCATATCGCGCAGTAGTCGTCTTGGATGCGCAGGATCGCATTGACGCGTGCTAAAGAGAGCCGGAAGCGCCGCGCCTGGGCCACGGCCGGGCCGCACTCCAGGCACAAAGTCTTGCTGTACCGCTCGCCCTTGTAGATGAACTCGTCGCATATCCGGCAGCTGCCGGGATCACCAGGGTCCCCGAACCATGTGCTCGTCACCGCGCCGACATTAGTGCTCGGTGCCGACAGCGCCGAGCAGTCCTGGGGGAGCTGAGGGGTGCATGCCGCTCGTGCGGGTGAGAGCACATGCGAATGGGGACGGCACAGTCGTTGCTGCCCACACGCGCTGGCCGCCGGGGGCGCGCCGGCAGATGACGCTCTCAGTCGACGTGCGCGGTGGTGCTCGGCGTCGGTTCCCTGCTCCCCAACGGCGGGACCACGGGTCCTGGTGCCGGGCGTCCCCAGCCGCACCAGACGGGTGTCTACCCGGTGCATTTTCCGGCCTGGGAGAACCGAAGCGGCCCTCGCCGACGGTGTCCTACCCGATTCGCTTCAACAGTCACTGAAGGCCAGCAAACTGGTCCCTGTCAGAAATGGCAGGGACCAGGTTGCTGGCCAACCAGAGTGGGATCAGTGGTGGCCGGTGTGGGCTATCAGCACCCGCAGGGTGATGAAGAACGTCGTG
>NZ_JBHTSF010000096.1:0-35270 GCF_042795295.1 Streptomyces sp. NPDC056486 | reverse complement strand
AACCCGGCCGCGCCCCGGCCCGCGCCGACCTAATGGTCGTCGGGGCCCACTACTCGGCACCCGCGGGGGGGTGGGGGGGGGCCCCCACGGGTCGGTGCGGCCACCCACTCCAGCCGGAACAGTGAATCGCGGTGGCGCGCACCCCATTGGTCAGCGGCGATCGGCCGCAGGACCAGGGATGCGACCGTCGCCAGGGGGTTCCCCTGTACGTCGGTCAGTTCCAGCGTGACGGCGTCGGGTCCGGCAGGTGTGAGCCGTACCCGCGCCGCTGTGGCACCGGTCGCGTGCCAGCGGATCCCGCTCCAGGAGAACGGGAGCCGGGGGCGACCGGCGTCTTCGACGAGGCCGCCGAGCATGCAGGCGTGCAGCGCGGCGTCGAGCAGCGCCGGGTGGAGGCCGAACGATGCGGCGTCCCGGTGCTGGTCCTCGTCAAGGCTGATCTCGGCGTACACGGCGCCCTCGCCGCGCCATGCCGCCCTGAGGCCCTGGAAGGCGGGTCCGTAGGCAAACCCGGCCTCTTCCAGGCTGTCGTAGAGGCCGTCTATGTCGACCGGCTCGGCTCCGGCGGGCGGCCACTGCGTGACGGTGGCCGGCTCGGCGGGTGCTCCGGTGGTGAGGAAGCCGGTGGCGTTCCGGGTCCAGTCGGTGTCGGTGGCCGGGTCGTCCGGGCAGGAGTCGATGCTCAGCGCCCGCCGACCGGAGCCGTCGTCGCCGCCGACCGTCACCCGCAGTCGCACTCCGCCGCGTTCGGGCAGCACCAGGGGTGCGGACAGCGCCAGTTCTTCCACCTCGTCCAGGCCGAGCCTGCCGCCCGCCGCCAGCGCGATCTCCGCGAAGGCGGTGCCGGGCAGGAGTGTCGTCCGTGCGACCGCGTGGTCGGCGAGCCACGGGTGGGTGTCCGTGCCCAGCCTGCCGGTGCACACCAGGCCCTGTTCGTCGGCGAGTTCCACGGCGGCGCCGAGCAGCGGGTGGTCGGCGTCCGCCAGGCCGAGACCACCGGCCGCTTCGACGAAGCGCAGGTCGCGGGGAGCGTCCAGCCAGTAGTGCTTGCGCTGGAAGGGATAGGTCGGCAGGTCGACGTGCTGTCCGGCGGGCACCGTCTGCCGCCAGTCGAACGGCAGGCCCCCTACGTACGCCTCCGCGACGGAGAGCAGGAACCGGTCGAGGCCGCCTTCATCCCGGCGCAGCGTCCCCACCATGACGGCGTCGCCACCGGTGGCCTCCACCGTCTCGGACACGCCGATGGTGAGTACGGGGTGCGGGCTGCACTCCACGAACGCGCCGACGCCGTGGTCGAGCAGGCCGCGCGTAGCGTCCTGGAACCGTACGGTGTTGCGCAGGTTCTGATACCAGTAATCGGCGCCGACCTCGGTCCCGGTCAGCCACTCTCCCGTGACCGTGGACAGCATCGGCACACTCGCGGGCCTTGGCTCGACCCCGGCAAGAACGCCCGCCAACGCCTCCTGAATACGCTCCACATGCGGCGAGTGCGAGGCGTAGTCGACAGGCACCTTGCGGGCCCGCACCTCATCGGCCGCGCACGACTCGACCAGCTCGTCCAGCGCGTCGGCGTCACCCGCCACCACCACCGAACGCGGACCGTTCACCGCGGCAACCGATATCCGCCCGTCCCACCGCGCGATCCGCTCACGCGCCTCATCAATCGTCACCGCCAGCGACACCATGCCGCCCTGACCCGAGAGCGCCAGGATCGCCTTGCTGCGCAGCGCCACGACCTTGGCGGCATCGTCCAGGGAGAGCGCCCCGGACACATACGCGGCGGCGATCTCACCCTGGCTGTGCCCCACCACCGCATCCGGCTCCACACCGTACGAACGCCACAGCGCGGCCAGCGACACCATCACCGCGAACAGCGCGGGCTGCACGACGTCGACACGCTCCAACTCGGCACCGTCAGCAAGGACTTCGTGCAACGACCAGTCCACATAGGGCGCAAGCGCATCGGCGCAAGCATCCAGAGAAGCACGGAAAACCGGCGACGACTCCGCCAACTCCGCACCCATACCCAGCCACTGCGAACCCTGACCAGGAAAGACAAACGCCACCTTGCCCACAGGCCGCGCGACGCCGACCGCCACGCGGGCCGACTCGACGCCTCCAGCGACCGCCGTCAGCGCCTCGGCGCCGCCCGCGACCACCACGGCCCGGTGATCGAACACCGACCGCGAAAACAAGGCATCCGCTACATCGCCGGGCGCCATATCGCCCAATACGGGCGCCAGTTGGGCGGCATAGGCACGCAGTGCGCCCTCCGTACGCGCGGAGAACACCAGCGGAACCAGCCCGGACAGAACCGGCCCGGACGCCGACGGCAAGTCAGCCGGGGTCTCTTCGGTCTCGTCGGTCTCATCGGGCGCCTGCTCAAGGATGGTGTGTGCGTTCGTCCCGCTCACGCCGAACGACGAAACGGCCGCCCTGCGCGGTCGGTCGAGAGCCGGCCACGGCCGGGTCTCCGTCAGTACGTCGACCTCGCCCGCCGACCAGTCCACGTGCGGGGAGCGCTCGGTGATGTGCAGCGTCTTCGGCAGTTCGGCGTGCCGCAGCGCCATCACCATCTTGATCACACCACCCACACCGGCAGCTGCCTGCGTGTGGCCGATGTTGGACTTCAGGGACCCGAGCCACAGGGGCTCTCCGGCGCGGTCCTGGCCGTATGTGGCAAGGAGAGCCTGGGCCTCGATCGGGTCACCGAGGGTGGTGCCGGTGCCGTGTGCCTCGACCACGTCCACGTCGGACGGGGTCAGGCCCGCGTTCGCCAGGGCCTGGCGGATGACGCGCTGCTGCGAGGGGCCGTTCGGTGCGGTGAGACCGTTGGACGCGCCGTCCTGGTTCACCGCCGAACCCCGCACGACCGCGAGGACACGGTGGCCGTTGCGCCGGGCGTCCGAGAGGCGTTCCAGTACCAGCATGCCGATGCCTTCGCCCCAGCCGGTGCCGTCGGCACTGTCGGAGAACGCCTTGCAGCGGCCGTCCGGGGCAAGGCCCCGCTGCCTGCTGAACTCCACGAAGGTCGCCGGGCTCGCCATCACCGTCACGCCACCCGCGAGGGCCAGCGTGCACTCACCGGAGCGCAGCGCCTGGGCCGCCAGGTGCATCGACACCAGCGACGACGAGCACGCCGTGTCCACGGTCACCGCGGGGCCTTCGAGGCCGAACACGTAGGAGACGCGGCCGGAGGCGACGCTGCCCGAGCTGCCGACGCCGAGCTGGCCCTCGAAGCCTTCCGGGGAGCGGCCGAGCCGGGCGGCGTAGTCGTTGTACATCACGCCCGCGAACACACCGGTCGCACTGCCCCGCAGGGACTTCGGGTCGATTCCGGCCCGCTCGAAGGCCTCCCAGGAGGTTTCGAGGAGCAGCCGCTGCTGGGGGTCGACCGCGAGCGCCTCGCGGGGTGACATGCCGAAGAACGCCGGGTCGAACTCGGCGGCATCGTAGAGGAAGCCACCCGACCTGACGGTGCTGGTACCGGTGTTCTCGGGGTCGGGGTCGTAGAGCGCCTCCACGTCCCAGCCCCGGTTGTCCGGGAAGTCGGACACCGCGTCGCGGCCCTCGGCGACAAGGCGCCACAGGTCTTCCGACGAGCGCACTCCACCGGGGTAGCGGCAGCTCATGCCGACGATGGCAATCGGTTCGTCGTCGGCGGCGGCCGTGCGGACGGTCGCCGTCCGCGTCTCGTCGTCGCCGAGCAGCGTGGCACGCAGGTGCTTCGCGAGCGCCACGGGTGTCGGATAGTCGAAGACCAGCGTGGCGGGCAGACGGAGACCGGTGGCCGCGTCGAGCCGGTTGCGCAGCTCGACCGCGGTGAGCGAGTCGAACCCGAGCTCGTCGAAGGCCCGCTCCGCCTCCACCGCGGCGGCGGAGGCGTGGCCGAGCACGGCTGCCACGCAGGTGCGTACGAGGTCGAGCAGGGCCGGGAGGCGCTCTTCCTCCGGCAGGGCGGAGATCCGCGCCGTCAGGCCCCCGTCGGCCTTGGCGGCCTCGGGGCGCGCCGTGCGCACCAGCGCGCGGAGCAGCGGGGGGACGGTCTCGGGGCGGGCCCGCAGCGGGGCCAGGTCGAGGCGCATGGGGACGGCCACGGCGGACGGCAGCGCGAGGGCGGCGTCGAAGAGGCGCAGTCCCTCCTCGGCGGACAGCGCGGTGACGCCGGCCCGCGCGAGGCGGCCTCGGTCGGTCTCGGCAAGATCGTCGGTCATGCCGCTCGCGTCCGCCCACAGGCCCCACGCGAGCGATGTGGCGGGCAGGCCCTGCGCTCGCCGATGCTGGGCGAGCGCGTCCAGGAACGCGTTGGCGGCGGAGTAGTTGGCCTGGCCCGCGTTGCCGAACGTGCCCGCGGCGGAGGAGAACAGCACGAACGCCGACAGGTCGAGGTTCAGTTCGCGGGTCAGCTCGTGGAGGTGCCGGGCGGCGTCGACCTTCGGCCGGAACACGGTGTCGATCCGCTCCGGGGTGAGCGACTCGATCACACCGTCGTCCAGGACACCCGCCGCGTGCACGACGGCCGTCACGGGGTGCTCGGCGAGCAGCGCCGCCACCGCGTCCCGGTCCGCCACATCACAGGCGACGGCGGCGACTTCGGCACCCAGGCCGGTCAACTCGGCGTGCAGTGCGCCCACTTGGCCGCGCCTGCTCGCGAGTACCAGCTGGCGCACCCCGTGTCGTACAACCAGGTGCCGTGCCACGAGCCCGCCGAGCATTCCGCTCGCACCGGTCACAAGGACCGGCCCTGAGCCGAAGTCAAGACCCTCCTCCGCCGCCGTGGGACGGGCCCGTACGAGTCTCGGTACGAGCAGTTCACCGGCGCGCAGGGCCAGTTGAGGCTCACCGGTGGCGACGGCGCCCGCCAGGGTCCGGGCCGCGGCCGCCGACCAATCGGTGTCGGTGTCGACGAGCACGAACCGGCCGGGGTGCTCGGACTGCGCCGCGCGTACGAGGCCCCACACCGGGGCGTTGGCCAGGTCGAGGACGTCCTCGTCGGGGCCCGCCGCCACAGCGCCGCCGGTGACGAACACCAGTTGCGCCGAGCCGAACCGGTCGTCGGCGAGCCAGGCGCGCACCAGGGACAGCGCCCGGTACGCCGCCTCCGCGGGGTCGGCGGCCGGGGGCACGGGGGCGAACACGAGGTCCGGCGCCTCGTCCTGCGCCAGCGCGGCCAGGCCCTCGTCCCCCAGGACCGCCCAGCGGGTCGAGGCCGATTCGGCGGGCCGCACCTGCGTCCAGTCGACCCGGAACAGCGAGTCGAGGCGGTCGCCGGCGAGGCCGTCCGTCGTCAGGGGCCGCAGCGACAGTTCGTCGACCGAGGCCACGGGGGCGCCCGTGCCGTCGGTCAGGGAGATCGCGACGCCCGAGGCACCCGCCGGGGACAGCCGCCCCCGCAGCGCCGACGCGCCGCTGCTGTGCAGCCGTACACCGCGCCAGGAGTACGGCAGGTGCAGCCGCTCCGTGTCGGTGACGAAGCCGCCGAGGCCGATGGCGTGCAGCGCGGAGTCGAGCAGCGCGGGGTGCAGGCCGAAGGAGCCCGCACTGTCCTGGTCGGGCAGCTCAAGCTCGACGAACACCTCGTCGCCGCGGCGCCATGCCGCACGCAGACCGCGGAACGCCGGACCGTAGCCGAGGCCCGAATCGGCGAGGTCGTCGTAGTGGCTCTCGGTGTCGATGCGCTCGGCTCCGGCGGGCGGCCAGGCGCTCGTATCGGCGGCCGGGGCCGTCGCTCCCACCGTGAGCGTGCCGAAGGCGTGCCGTGTCCAGGGCTGGTCGTCGGCCGCGTCGTCGGCCCGTGAATAGACGTTCAGCGCGCGGCGCCCCGACTCGTCCGGGGCTCCGACGGACACCTGGAGTCGTACCGCGCCGTCCGCGGGCAGGACCAGCGGCGCCGCCAGTGTCAGCTCCTCGACCTGGTCGAGCCCGACCTGGTCTCCCGCTCTGATCGCCAGCTCCACCAACGCGGCGCCGGGTACGAGGACCACGCCACCGACGGTGTGGTCGGCAAGCCACGGGTGGGTGGTCAGGGAGAGCCTGCCGGTGAGCAGGGCGCCCTCCTCGTCGGCCAGGGTGACCGCGGCGCCCAGGAGCGGGTGGTCGGCAGGACGCAGGCCCACCGAGGCCACGTCGCCGATGTGTGTGCCGACGTCCAGCCAGTACCTCGTGCGCTGGAACGGGTACGTGGGCAGCTCGGTCCGCCGGGCACCGCGGCCCGCGAACACCGCCTGCCAGTCGAGGGCGACGCCCCGCACGTGCAGGGCCGCGACCGCCGAGGTGAGCGTGGCACCTTCGGGCCTGTTCGCGCGCGCCCCGGCGACAAGGAGCGCGCCCTCGTCGACGCAGTCGCGGCCCGCCGCGGTCAGCACCGCGTCGGGGCCGAGCTCCAGGAAGTGGGTGACACCCTGCTCGCCCAGGCTCCGTACGCCGTCGAGGAAGCGCACGGCCTCGCGGACGTGGCGTACCCAGTGCTCCGGGTCGCGTGCCTGCTCCGGGGTCAGCAGGGCGCCGGTCAGGGTGGAGACGACCGGGATCGCGGGGGTGCCGTAGGTGATGGTCCGTGCGACGGCGCGGAAGTCGTCGAGTACGGCGTCCACGTGCGGCGAGTGGAACGCGTGGCTGACCCGCAGGTAGCGGGTCTTGCCGCCGCGCTCCCGCCACGCGGCGTCGATCACGGCCACGGCGTCGGCGTCGCCCGCGATCACCGTGGACTCGGGGCCGTTGACCGCCGCGACGTCCACCGCGCCGCCGTGCTCGGCGACGAGGCGGCGGACAGTGTCCTCGTCCGCGCGGAGGGACAGCATCGCGCCGCCCTCGGGCAGCGCCCCCATCAGCCTGCCGCGGGCGGCGACCAGCGTGCAGGCGTCGGCGAGGGAGAACACGCCCGACACGTGCGCCGCGGCGAGTTCCCCGATGGAGTGGCCCGCGAGGAACTGCGGGGTGAGACCCCACGCGGTGACGAGGCGGAACAGCGCCACCTCGATCGCGAACAGCGCGGGCTGCGTGTAGGTGGTCCGGTGGAGCAGGGCGGCGGCCTCGGTGCCGGGCTCGGCGAAGAGCACGTCACGCAACGGCCGGTCCAGGTGCGGGTCAAGGCCCGCGCAGACCTCGTCGACGGCCTGCGCGAACAGAGGGAACTCCCCGTACAACTCGCGGCCCATGCCCACCCGCTGGCTGCCCTGTCCGCTGAACAGGAACGCGAGTTTGCCGCGCGAACCGACCGTGCCGCGCACCAGGTTCGGTGCCTCGACACCGTCGGCGAGGGCGTGGAGACCGGAGAGCAGTTCCGCGCGGTCCGCGCCGACGACGGCGGCCCGGTGCTCGAGCGCGGTCCTGCTCACGGCGAGCGAGTAGCCGATGTCCACCGGCGTCTCGTCCCGGCCCTCCAGGTGGGAGATGAGGGCGGTGGCGCGCTCGCGCAGGGCGGCGGGGTCGTTGCCGGAGAGGACCCACGGCACGGCGTCGGCAAGGACGGGGTCGGCGAGCTCGGCGGGCCCGCCCTGTTCATCATCCTGCTCGCCGTCGGCGTCCTCGGCCGGGGCCTGTTCGAGGACGACGTGGGCATTGGTGCCGCTGATGCCGAAGGACGACACCGCCGTCCTGCGCGGCTCCCCCGTCCGAGGCCACGGCCGCGCCTCGGTCAGCAGTTCCACGGCGCCCGCCGACCAGTCGACGTGCCGGGAGCGCTCGCCGACGTGCAGGGTCGGCGGCAGCACGCCGTGTTGCATCGCCATGACCGTCTTGATCACGCCCGCGACGCCTGCGGCGGCCTGTGTGTGACCGATGTTGGACTTGACGGAACCGAGCCACAGCGGCCGGTCGGCGCGGCGGTCCCGGCCGTAGGTGGCGAGGAGGGCCTGGGCCTCGATCGGGTCGCCGAGCGTGGTGCCGGTGCCGTGCGCCTCGACCGCGTCGACCTGCGCGGCGGTCAGTCCTGCGCTGTCGAGGGCCTGGCGGATCACCCGCTGCTGCGAGGGACCGTTGGGCGCGGTGAGACCGTTCGACGCCCCGTCCTGGTTCACCGCCGAACCGCGCACGACCCCGAGGACGGTGTGGCCGTTGCGCCGGGCGTCGGAGAGCCGCTCCAGGAGCAGCATGCCGGCGCCCTCGCCCCAGCCGGTTCCGTCGGCGTCCTCGGAGAAGGACTTGCAGCGGCCGTCCGCGGCGAGGCCGCGCTGCTTGCTGAAGCCGATGAACGTGTCCGGGGTCGCCATGACGGTGACACCGCCCGCGAGGGCGAGCGTGCACTCGCCGGAGCGCAGCGCCTGGGCCGCCAGGTGCAGCGTGACCAGGGAGGACGAGCAGGCGGTGTCCACCGTGACGGCGGGCCCCTCGAGCGCGAACGTGTACGACACACGGCCGGAGGCGACGCTGCCGAAGCTGCCGGTGCCGAGGAAGCCTTCCACTCCCTCAGGCACCGAGCGCAGCCGCGAGGTGTAGTCGTGGTACATCACCCCGGCGAACACGCCCGTCCTGCTGCCGCGCAGCGAGGACGCGTCGATCCCGGCCCGCTCGAACGCCTCCCAAGAGGTCTCGAGGAGTAACCGCTGCTGCGGGTCCATCGCCAGAGCCTCACGCGGCGATATCCCGAACAGGCCGGGGTCGAACTCGGCCGCGTCGTGCAGGAACCCGCCCTCGGTGCGGAACGCGCGGTCGGGGTCCTCGGGGTCGGACAGCTCGACGTCGCCCCAGCCCCGGTCGGCGGGGAACGCCGTCACACCGTCGCGGCCGTTCGCGACCAGCTCCCACAGATCCTCGGGGGAGCGTACGTCGCCGGGGTAGCGGCAGCTCATGCCGATGATCGCGACCGGTTCCTGCTCGCCCTCCTCGACCTCGCGCAGGCGCCTTCGGGTGTCACGCAGGTCGGCGGTGACCCGCTTCAGGAAATAGCGGAGCTTGTCCTCGTTGTCCATCGTTCTCAACTCCAGGGAGTGTTCGTGCAAGTGCGGTGGCCGGGGGTCGGGCAGCAGGTCAGGAGATGCCGAACTCCTTGCCGAGCAGGTCGAACACCTCGTCGTCCGTCGCGGCTTCCAGGTCGTCGGACTCCTGCGCGGCGGCGTCGGCACGGCTGTCGCGCCACACGGCGAGGAGCGCCGACAGACGGGCGCCGACCCGGTCGTCCTCGTCGTCGCCGGGCTTGACCGAGGCGAGGCCCGCCTCGATGCGGCTCAGCTCGGCGAGCAGCGGTGCCACCCCGTCGGGCTCGTCGACGACGAGCGTGTCCGCGATGTGGCCGACCAGGTCGAGCGTGGTCGGGTAGTCGAAGATCGCGGTGGCGGGCAGACGAAGGCCGGTGGCGGCGCCGAGCCGGTTACGCAGCTCGACCGCGGTCAGCGAGTCGAAGCCCAGCTCGGTGAACGCGCGCCGCTCGTCGACCGCTCCGGCGCCGGGGAGCGCGAGTACGGCCGCGACGTGCGTGCACACCACGTCCACAAGGGCGGATGTCCGTTCGGTCGCCGGCAGCGCCGCGAGCCGGTCCCGCAGCGCTGCGGCGGGGTCGGCCCCGGTCTCCGCCGCCCTGCGGGCCGTCGTCCGTACGAGGCCGCTGAACACCGGCGGCACGACCGGAAGTTCCCGTACGGCCCGCAGGTCGAGCCGCATCGGTACGACGACGGGGTCGCCGCCGAGTGCCGCCGCGTCGAACAGCTCCATGCCTTCCTCGGCGGACAGACCCGCGGCCCCACTCTCGGCCATCCGGGCGCCCATGCCGTCTTCGCCGGCCCACAGGCCCCACGCGAGCGATGTCGCGGGCAGGCCCTGCGCTCGCCGGTGCCGGGCGAGCGCGTCCAGGAACGCGTTGGCGGCGGAGTAGTTGGCCTGGCCGGGGTTGCCCAGAGTGCCCGCCGCGGACGAGAACAGCACGAACGCGGAGAGGTCCAGATCCAGGTCCTGGGTCAGCTGGTGCAGATTCCAGGCCGCGTCGACCTTCGGCCGGAACACGGTGTCGATCCGCTCCGGCGTCTGCGACCCGATCACTCCGTCGTCCAGGACACCCGCCACGTGCACGACGGCCGTCACGGGGTGCTCGGCGAGCAGCGCCGCCACCGCGTCCCGGTCCGCCACATCGCACGCCACGGCTGTCACTTCGGCGCCCAGTGCTTCCAACTCGCCGCGCAGTGCGCCGACTTGGCCGCGCCTGCTCGCAAGTACCAGCTGCCGCACCCCGTGCCGTACGACCAACTGCCGCGCCACCAGGCCGCCGAGCATCCCGCTCGCGCCGGTCACAAGGACCGGCCCCGAGCCGAAGCCCGCGCCCTCCTCCACTGCGGGACGGGCCCGCACGAGCCGCGGCACGAACGTCTCACCGGCGCGTACGGCCAGCTCGGGTTCCGCGCTCACGACGGCCGGCTTCCAGCTGTCCTCGTCGTCGACGTCCACCAGGACGAAGCGGTCCGGGTTCTCCGCCTGCGCCGTACGCAGCAGACCCCACACCGCGGCCGACGCCAAGTCCTCGATGTCGTCGTCGGCGCCCACCGCCACGGCGCCGCTGGTCACGAGCACCAGACGCGACGCCGCGCAGCGGTCGTCGGCCAGCCAGCCCTGCACCAGTTCAAGGGCGGTGTGCACCTGCTGGTGCACCGCGCCCGCGTCCACGTCACCGGTCCGCGCGCACCGCACCACGACGTTCTCCGGCAGCGACTCGCCCGCGTCGAGGGCCGACCGCACGGCGGCCCAGTCCACGAACTCCGCGACCGAACCGGCGCTTCCGGCCGCCGCCGGAGCGGCCACCCAGTCGAGCCGAAACAGCGATTCGTGCCCGCGTGCCGTCCCCAGCGAACCCGGCGACACCGCGCGAAGGACCAGCGAGTCCACGGTCGCGACCGGGGCACCGGAGCCGTCGGCGACGGCCAGGGCCACCGCGTCGGGGCCCACCGCGCTCACCCGCACCCGCAGCGTTGTCGCGCCATCGGCGTGCAGGCGGACCCCCGTCCACGCGAACGGCAGCCGTCCGTGCTCGACCGGGGGCAGTACGCCGAACGCCACCGTGTGCAGCACCGCGTCGAGGAGTGCCGGGTGCACGCCGAACCCGGCGACGGCGGTGTCCTGCGGCAGCTGGACCTCGGCGAACACCTCGTCCCCGCTGCGCCACACCGACCGCAGTCCCTGGAACAGCGGACCGTAGGCGAAGCCGCCGTCGGCCATGCCCTCGTAGAAACCGTCGAGGTCCACGGTTTCCGCGCCCGCGGGCGGCCACTCGCCGAGGTCGGCGGGGTCGCCGCCGTCGTCGGCGAGGACACCGCTCGCGTGCCGGGCCCACGGCAGGTCGCCGCTCTCGTCCCGCGCGTGGACCGCGACCGGGCGCCGCCCGGACTCGTCAGGGGCGCCGACCCGTACCTGGACCTGCACACCGCCGTGCTCGGGAAGCACCAGCGGCGTCTCGAGCGTCAGCTCCTCCACCGAGGTGCAGCCGACCTGGTCACCCGCGCGTACCGCCAACTCGACGAACGCCGTGCCGGGCAGCAGGACCGACCCCATGATCTCGTGCTCGGCGAGCCACGGATGCGTCCGCAGCGACAGCCTGCCCGTGAACAGGACGGTGTCCTCGTCAGCGAGCGCGACCGCGGTGCCGAGCAGCGGGTGGTCGGCGGATCCGAGCCCGAGCCCGGTCGCGTCGGTGGCGGGCCGCACGCTCGTGTCGGGCCAGAACCGCTGGTACTGGAAGGCGTACGTCGGCAGGTCGACGCCGTAGCCGCTGCCGTCGAAGTACGCGGCCCAGTCGATGTGCACGCCTCGCACGTGCAGTTCGGCGAGCGCCGTCATGAGGGCGCCGTCCTCCGCCCTGTCTCCGCGCAGCACCGGTACGAAGGCCGCGTCCGGCAGGGACTCCTGGCCGAGCGCCGACAGCACGCCACCGGGTCCGATCTCGACGAGGACGTCCGCGCCCATGCCGGCCACGGCGTCGGCGAACCGCACGGACTCGCGCACGTGGCGTACCCAGTACTCCGCCGAGGTCAACTCCTCGGCAGTCGCGCGGACACCGGTCAACGTCGACACGATCGGAATCGCGGGAGCCTCGTACGAGACGCCTTCCAGTACCTGCCGGAAGTCGTCGAGCATCGGCTCCATCAGCGGCGAATGGAACGCGTGACTGACCTTCAGGCGCGAGACCTTCCGGCCCGCCTCACGCCAGCGCTCAGCCACCGCCTCGACATCGGCCGTGATCCCTGAAATGACCACCGACGTGGGGCCGTTGACCGCGGCGATGCCCACCGTCTCCGGCAGATCCGCGGCAACCTCGGCCTCGGACGCCTGAATCGCGACCATCGCACCACCGGACGGCAGCGCCTGCATCAGCGCGCCACGTGCCGACACCACCTTGACGGCATCCGCGAGTGACCAGACACCGGCGACGTGCGCCGCGGCCAGCTCACCGATCGAGTGACCCGCCAGCATGTCGGGGCGCACACCCCAGGACTCGAGCAGCCGGAAGAGCGCCACCTCGACGGCGAACAGGGCGGGCTGCGTCACGCCGGTCTCGTTCAGCGCTTCGGCATCCTCACCGAACAGCACCGTACGCACCTGCGGGTCGAACGCCCCAAGAACTTCGTCCAGGGCATCGGCGAACACCGGGAAACGGGCGGCCAGTTCGCGGCCCATGCCGAGCCGCTGCGAACCCTGACCCGAGAACAGGAAACCGACCCGGTGCTCGTCGGCGACACCCAGTACGACTCCGCTGCCCGGCCGTCCCTCGACGGCGTCGGTGAGCCCGGCCGTCAGGTCGGCCGAGTCCCGGCCGACGACGGCGAGCCTGTGCTCGAACCCGGACCGCGAGGTCGCGAGCGCACGGGCGACCTCCGTCGGGTCGAGGTCGGGCCGCGCGGTCAAGTGGTCGCGCAGCCGCGCCGCCTGGTCGCGCAGGGCGCTCTCGGTGCGGCCGGAAAGGAGCCACGGGCCGAGCGGCGCCTCGGGTGCCTCGGAGGCCTGCGGCGTGTCGACGTCCGACGTCGACTCGATGATGACGTGCGCGTTGGTGCCGCTGAAGCCGAAGGAGGACACTCCCGCCCGTCGGGGCCGGTCCGCCTGGGGCCACGGCTGTGCCTCGGTCAGCAGTTCCACGGCGCCCGCCGACCAGTCGATGTGCGGCGAGGGCTCGCCGACGTGCAGCGTCTTCGGCAGGACACCGTGCCGCAGCGACATCACCGTCTTGATGACGCCGCCCACGCCCGCGGCGGCCTGGGTGTGGCCGATGTTGGACTTCAGCGAGCCCAGCCACAGCGGCTCACCCGCACGGTCCCGCCCATAGGTGGCGAGCAGCGCCTGCGCCTCGATCGGGTCGCCAAGGGTGGTGCCGGTGCCGTGCGCCTCGACCGCGTCCACGTCGGACGGGGTCAGGCCCGCGCTCGCGAGCGCCTGGCGGATCACCCGCTGCTGCGAGGGACCGTTCGGAGCGGTGAGACCGTTGGACGCGCCGTCCTGGTTGATCGCCGAGCCACGGACCACCGCGAGCACCGGGTGACCGTTGCGCCGGGCGTCCGAGAGACGTTCCAGTACGAGCATGCCGACGCCCTCGCCCCATCCGGTGCCGTCGGCATCGGCGGAGAACGACTTGCACCGGCCGTCGGCGGACAGGCCCTGCTGGCGGCTGAAGTCGACGAACGCGCCGGGCGTCGCCATGACGGTGGCGCCGCCCGCGAGCGCGAGCGAGCACTCCCCCGACCGCAGTGCCTGCGCCGCCAGGTGCAGCGCGACGAGCGACGACGAGCACGCCGTGTCGACGGTCATCGCGGGGCCTTCCAGGCCGAACGTGTAGGACACGCGGCCGGACGCCACGCTGCCCGCGTTGCCCGTACCGAGGAAGCCCTCGCTGCTCTTCGACACGCCGTGCAGCTGGGAGGCGTAGTCGTGGTACATGACGCCCGCGAACACGCCGGTAGCGCTGCCCCGCAGCGACTTGGGGTCGATGCCGGCCCGCTCGAAGGCCTCCCACGAGGTCTCCAGGAGCAGTCGCTGCTGCGGGTCCATGGCAAGGGCCTCGCGGGGCGAGATCCCGAAGAACGTCGGGTCGAACAGGTCGGCGTCGTGCAGGAAGCCGCCCTCGCGGGTGTAGGAGCTGCCGTCCCGTTCGCCCGACGGGTCGTAGAGCGCCTCCATGTCCCAGCCGCGCTCGGTCGGGAACGGCGTGATGCCGTCGGCGCCGTCGAAGACCAGTCGCCACAGGTCCTCGGGCGAGCGGACGCCACCGGGGTAGCGGCAGCTCATGCCGACGATCGCGATCGGCTCGTCGGTCGCGGCCACGACCGTCGCGGTGGGTGTCGCGGCTACGGGCACGCCCGCGAACTCCGTGCCGATGAACTCGGCGAGCGCCGCGGGGGTCGGGTAGTCGAAGACCAGCGTGGCGGGCAGGCGAAGGCCTGTGGCCAGGTTGAGCCGGTTGCGCAGGTCGACGGCTGTCAGCGAGTCGAAGCCCAGCTCGGTGAATGCCTGTCCGAGCGAGACCGCCTCAGGACCGGCGTGGCCGAGCACGGCGGAGGCCTGAGTACGGACGAGGTCGAGGAGCACTCGCTCGCGTTCGTCCGCTGCCAGCGACGCAAGGCGGTCGCGGAGCGCCGCGGCGGGGTCGCCTCCGCTCTCCGCCGCCCTGCGGGTCGTCGTCCGCACCAGGCCGCTGAGCACCGGGGGAATCACCGGGAGTTCCCGTACGGCCCGCAGGTCGAGCCGCATCGGTACGACGACCGGGTCGGTCCCGAAGACCGCGGCGTCGAACAGTGCGACGCCCTCCTCCGCGGACAGGCCGTTCGAGGCGGACTGCGCCACCTTGGCACCCATGCCGTCGGCCCACAGGCCCCAGGCAAGCGATGTCGCGGGCAGGCCCTGGGCGCGCCTGCGCCGGGCCAGGCCGTCGAGGAACGCGTTGGCCGCCGAGTAGTTGCCCTGCCCTGTCGCGCCCAGGGTGCCCGCCACCGAGGAGAACAGCACGAACGCCGTCAGATCCAGGTTCAGGTCGCGGGTCAGCTCGTGCAGGTGGTTCGCCGCGTCGACCTTGGGCCGGAACACGGTGTCGACCTGGTCCGGGGTCAGCGAGCCGATGGTGGCGTCGTCCAGCACACCGGCGGTGTGCACGACGGCGGTCACGGGGTGCTCGGCGAGGAGCGCGGCCAGTGCGTCCCGGTCCGCGACGTCACACGCCGCGAACGTCACATCGGCGCCCTGCGCGACGAGTTCGGCACGCAGTTCCTCGGCGCCTTCCGCCGTCGCCCCGCGCCTGCTTGCCAGTACAAGACGTCCGACGCCGTGCCTGCCGACGAGATGCCGGGCCACGAGACTGCCGAGCGCGCCCGACGCGCCGGTCACCAGGACCGAGCTGTCCGGACCGAACGCCGGGTCGGTGTCGGCCGCTTCCGGCCGCACCCGCGCCAGCCGGGCCACGAACACCCGCCCGTCTCGCACGACGGCCTGGGGTTCGCCCGTCGCGAGCGCCGACCGCCAGCCGTCCTCGTCGTCGACGTCCACAAGGACGAAGCGATCCGGGTCCTCCAACTGGGCGGACCGCACCAGACCCCACACCGCGGCCGATGCCAGGTCCGCCACGTCGTCCTCGGCACCCACGGCGACAGCGCCACGCGTCACAAGGACCAGTCGCGATGCCACGCACCGGTCATCGGCCAGCCAGCCCTGCACCAGCTCCAGGGCACTGAGCGTCCGGGAGCGCACGCCGTCCACGTCGGCGGACCCGGCGACACGCACCACGACGTTCTCCGGCAGCGACTCGCCCGCGTCGAGGGCCGACCGCACCGCCGCCCAGTCCGCGAACTCCGCCACCGGACCGGCACTCCCGGCCGATACGGGGGCAGGCACCCAGTCCAGGCGGAACAGCGACTCCAGGCCCTGCCGCGACAGCGTCGCCGACACCGGCCGCAGTACCAGCGAGTCGATCGTGGCCACCGGAGCACCGGAGCCGTCAGCGACCGCCAACGACACCCCGTCCGTCCCGGCGGGCGTCAACCGCACCCGCAGCACCGTCGCGCCCGAGGCGTGCAGCCGTACACCCGACCACGAGAACGGCAGCTTGCCGGGGCCGTCCGTCTCGCCCATCAGGCCGATGGCGTGCAGCGACGCGTCAAGGAGCGCCGGGTGCAGACCGAAGCCGTCCGCACCCGCACCGTCCGGAAGGGCGACCTCGGCGAACACCTCGTCGCCCTTGCGCCACGCGGCCCGCAGCCCCTGGAACACCGGCCCGTAGGCGAATCCGCCGTCGGCCATGCGGTCGTAGAGACCGTCCAGGTCCACGGCCTTCGCCCCGGCCGGCGGCCAGGCACCGACGTCGGCCGCCGGTACATCGGCGCTGCCCACGAGCACACCGCTCGCATGCCGCACCCACAGGTCACCGTCGTCGTCCCGCGCGTACACCGTCACCGAACGCCGACCGGACTCGTCCGACACGCCGACCTGCAGCTGCACCCGTACGCCACCGCGCTCGGGCACCACCAACGGCGCCTCAAGCGTCAGCTCCTCCACCAGGTCGCATCCGACCTGGTCACCGGCGCGTACCGCGAGCTCGAGGAACGCCGTGCCGGGCAGCAGGATCGAGCCCTGGATCATGTGATCGGCCAGCCACGGGTGGGTCGCCACCGACAACCGGCCGGTGAAGAGCTGCCCGTCCGAGTCGGCCGTGTCGACGATCGCGCCGAGCAGCGGGTGGCCGGCCGAGCCGAGCCCCGCGGCGTCCAGGTCGCCTGCCGACACCCCGGCGTCCAGCCAGTAGCTCTGGTGCTGGAACGCGTACGTGGGCAGGTCGACGCGGTGCGCGCCGCGGCCGGCGAAGAAGGCTTCCCAGTCCACGCGTATGCCCCACGTGCACAGTTGAGCCACGGCGGAGATCAGCGCGGACTCTTCCGGGCGGTCGTTCCGCAGCACCGGTACGAACCCGGCTTCCGGTGCGGACTCCTGGCCAAGGGCGGACAGCGTCCCGCCAGGACCGACCTCGACGAACGTCGTCACACCCTCGTCCACGAGCGTGCCCACGGCGTCGGCGAACCGCACCGAGTCGCGCACGTGCCGCACCCAGTACTCGGGCGACGCCAACTCCGCGGCAGTCGCCCGTACTCCGGTCAGCGTGGACACGATCGGAGTCGTCGGCGCCTCGTAGGACACCTCTTCAAGGACCCGGCGGAAGTCGTCGAGCATCGGGTCCATCAGCGGCGAGTGGAAGGCGTGGCTGACACGGAGGCGAGTCACCTTGCGTCCCGCATCGCGCCAGCGCTCCGCGACCGCTTCCACGTCGGTGTCGACACCGGAAATGACCGTCGACGTAGGGCCGTTGACCGCAGCGATGCCCACGGTCTCCGACAGGTCCGATGCGAGCTCGTCCTCGGTCGCCTGGATCGCGACCATCGCACCGCCCGTCGGCAGGGCCTGCATCAGCGCACCGCGCGCCGAGACCACCTTGACGGCGTCGGCCAGCGACCAGACACCGGCCACGTGGGCCGCTGCCAGCTCGCCGATCGAGTGCCCGGCCAGTACATCGGGCTGCACACCCCACGACTGGAGGAGGCGGAACAGGGCGACCTCGACCGCGAACAGGGCGGGCTGCGTCACCCCGGTCTCATTCAGGGCGTCGGCGTCCTCACCGAACAACACCTCACGGACCGCCGGGTCGAATTCACCCAGTACAGCGTCGAGCGCCTCGGCGAACACCGGGAAACGGGCCGCCAGTTCGCGGCCCATACCGAGCCGCTGCGAACCCTGACCCGAGAACAGGAAGCCCACACCGCCCACGGCGACGGACCCGGCGACCAGTCCGGGGAACGGCCGCCCCTCGGCCAGAGCGGTGAGCCCGTCAAGGAGCGCCGCGCGGTCGTCGCCCACGACAACAGCCCTGTGGTCGAAGGCCGACCGCGTGGTCGCCAACGAGTAGCCGATGTCCACTACACCGGTCCCGGGCTCGCCCGCGACGTGCTCGCGCAGCCGGATCGCCTGCTCGCGCAGCGCCTCCGCGCTCCGTGCGGACAGCACCCACGGCAGGGCGCCGTCGGCCGGGGTGCCGTCGACGGGGGCCGGGAGGCGGTCCTCGCTCGGCACGTGCTCGATGATGGTGTGCGCGTTGGTCCCGCTCACGCCGAACGACGACACGGCGGCCCTGCGCAGGCGACCGGTCTCCGGCCACGGCAGTGCCTCGGTCAGGAGCTCGACGTCGCCCGCGGACCAGTCCACCTTCGATGAGGGCTCGCCGACGTGCAGGGACTGCGGCAGTACGCCTTCCCGCATCGCCATGACCATCTTGATGACACCCGCGACGCCCGCGGCGGCCTGGGTGTGGCCGATGTTCGACTTGATCGAGCCGAGCCACAGCGGCTCACCGGTGCGGTCCTGGCCGTAGGTGGCAAGGAGCGCCTGGGCCTCGATCGGGTCGCCGAGGGTGGTGCCGGTGCCGTGCGCCTCGACCGCGTCCACGTCGGACGGGGTCAGGCCCGCGCTCGCAAGGGCCTGCCGCATGACGCGCTGCTGCGACGGGCCGTTGGGTGCGGTGAGGCCGTTGGACGCGCCGTCCTGGTTCACCGCGGAACCACGGATGACGGCAAGGACGGGGTGTCCGTTGCGGCGGGCGTCCGAGAGCCGCTCCACGAGGAGCATGCCGACGCCCTCGCCCCAGCCGGTGCCGTCGGCGTCGTCGGAGAACGACTTGCACCGGCCGTCGGCGGACAGGCCGCGCTGGCGGCTGAAGTCGACGAACGTGCTGGCGGTCGCCATCACGGCGACACCACCGGCGAGCGCCATCGAGCACTCCCCCTGGCGCAGCGCCTGGATCGCCCAGTGCAGGGCCACGAGCGACGAGGAGCACGCGGTGTCGACGGTGACAGCGGGACCCTCCAGGCCCAGGGCGTAGGCGACTCGTCCGGAAGCGACGCTGCCCGCCCCGCCGGTGCCGAGGTAGCCCTCGACGTCCTCCGACACGGCACGCAGCCGGGCCACGTAGTCGTGGTACATGACGCCCGCGAACACGCCGGTCGCACTGCCCCGCGCCGTCTCCGGGGCGATACCGGCCCGCTCGAAGGCCTCCCAGGAGGTCTCCAGGAGTAGTCGCTGCTGCGGGTCCATGGCCAGGGCCTCGCGGGGCGAGATCCCGAAGAACGCCGGGTCGAACAGGTCGGCGTCGTGCAGGAAGCCGCCCTCGCGGGTGTACGAGGTACCTATGTGCTCGGGGTCCGGGTTGTACAGCGCGTCCAGGTCCCAGCCGCGGTTGACGGGGAACTCGCTGATGGCGTCGTCGCCGTTCAGGACGAGCCGCCACAGGTCCTCGGGCGAGTTCACGCCGCCGGGGTAGCGGCAGCTCATGCCGACGATCGCGATCGGCTCGTCGGTCACGGCACCGGTCTTGCGGGTGGGCGCCACGACGACGGGTGCGCCCGCGAGTTCGGTGCCGATGAACGCGGCGAGCGCGGCCGGGTTCGGGTGGTCGAAGACCAGTGTGGCGGGCAGGCGCAGCTCGGTGGCGGCGTTGAGGTGGTTGCGCAGTTCGACGGAGCTGAGCGAGTCGAAGCCCAGCTCCTGGAACGCGCGGCCGGGTGCGACGGCATGTGCCGAGCTGTGGCCGAGCACCGCGGCGGCGGTGGTGCGGACGAGGTCGAGCAGCGCCTTCTCCCGCTCGGCCTCGGTCATGCCGGCCAGCGACTGGGCAAGCGCGGTCCGGGCGGCAGCGGGGTCGACGGTCCTGCGCGCGGTGCCCCGCACCAGGCCGCGCAGGAGGTGCGCCACGGGGTGGGAGCGGGCCTGCTTCTGCAGCACCGAAAGGTCCAGGGGAACCGGCGCGAGGAGCGCGCGGCCCGTGGAGGCCGCCGCGTCGAACAGCGCAAGGCCTTCGGCCGCGCGGATCGGGATCGCGCCGCCGCTGGTGATGCGCCGTACGTCGGCCTCGTCGAGGCTGCCCGCCATGCCGCCGCCAGAGGCCCACAGGCCCCAGGCGAGGGAGGTCGCGGCCAGTCCGGCAGCGCGGCGGTGCTGGGCGAGCGCGTCCAGGAACGCGTTCGCCGCCGCGTAGTTGCCCTGCCCCGCGCCACCGAACACACCGGCAGCGGACGAGAACAGAACGAACGCGGACAGGTCCAGGTCGCGGGTCAGCTCGTGCAGATGCCAGGCGGCATCGACCTTGGGCCGGAAGACACCGTCGATCCGCTCAGGCGTCAGCGAGCCGATGGTCCCGTCGTCCAGCACACCCGCCGTGTGTACGACGGCAGAGATCTCGTGCTCGGCCAGCAGCGCCTTGAGTGCCTCGCGGTCGGCCACGTCGCACGCCGCGTACGTCACCTCGGCGCCCTGCGCGACCAGTTCGGCCCGCAGCTCCTCGGCGCCCTCGGCGGTGGCGCCGCGCCTGCTCACCAACAGCAGGTTCCGTACGCCTCGCTCCGCGACCAGGTGCCGGGCCATCAGGCCGCCGAGCGTGCCCGTCGCACCAGTGAGCAGCACCGCTCCCGAACCAAACCCGGGGTCATCCACCACGGACCGGCGAGCCCTTGCCAGACGCGGCGCACTGACAGCACCCGCACGCACCGCCAACTGCGGCTCACCCGTGGCCAGCGCGGAAGCCAGCACGTTCAGTGAGGCCGTCTCGTCGTCGAGGTCGACCAGCACGATCCGGTCCGGGTTCTCCGACTGAGCAGAGCGCACCAGACCCCACACCGCAGCCTGAGCGACATCACTTACGTCGTCGTCAGCCGTCGCGGCGATCGCGCCATGGGTCACGATGACCAGACGCGACGCGGCGAACCGCTCATCGTCGAGCCAGGACTGGACCGCGTTCAGCGCCCAGTGCGCCGCTTCATGTGCACCGACAACCGGGTCAGACGCGGAAGTGACCGTGACCGGGCACGGCAGAACGGCGAACTCAGGCAGTTCCGCCGAGTCCGCGAGCGCCTCCAGGTCGGTCCACTCAACTGACGGCACGTCGCCGTCGGACACGGGCACCGACACCCAGTCGACGCCGAACAGCGCGTCATCGCGGTCGTCATCGGCGGCCTGAACCGCTGCGGCCGGGCGCAGTACCAGCGAGTCGATCGTGGCCACCGGAGCACCGGAGCCGTCCGCGACCGTCAGCGCCACACCGTCAGCGCCCGTGGGGGCCAGTCGCACCCGCAGCGCCGTCGCACCCGAGGCGTGCAGCCGCACACCCGACCACGCGAACGGCAGCTGGCCGGGCGCGTCGGCCTCGCCCATAAGACCGATGGCTTGCAGCGTCGCGTCCAACAGTGCCGGGTGCAGACCGAATCCCTCGGCCTTCGCACCGTCCGGCAGCGCGACCTCGGCGAACATCTCGTCCCCGCTGCGCCAGGCCGACTTCAGCCCCTGGAACACCGGCCCGTAGCCGAAGCCGCCCGCGACCATGCGGTCGTAGTAGCCATCCAGGTCCACGGCCTCCGCGCCTGCGGGCGGCCACTCGACCAGCGGAGCTCCGACGGAGCGGCCGCCCTCACGCAGCACGCCGGTGGCGTGCCGGGTCCACGAACGGCCGTCGTCGGTGTCACCGACACTGGAGTGGAAGCTGAGCTCACGGCGGCCCGAGGAGTCCTCGGCGCCGACCCACACCTGTACGCGAACCGAACCGTTCTCCGGCAGGACAAGCGGCGCCTCCAGCGTCAACTCCTCCACCAGATCGCACCCGACCTGATCCCCCGCACGCACCGCCAGCTCGACGAACGCCGTACCGGGCAGCAGTACCGAGCCCATGATCTCGTGATCGGCCAGCCACGGGTGGGTCTGGACCGACAGCCGGCCGGTCAGCAGCACACCGTCCGTGCCGCCGAGGGTGACGGTCGCGCCGAGGAGCGGGTGCTCGGCGGCACCGAGCCCCGCCGCCGCGACGTTTCCGATGATCGGCTGCACGTCGGGCCAGAAGCGCTCGCGCTGGAAGGCGTACGTCGGCAGGTCCGCCCACCGTGCACCGCCACCGGTGAAGAACACCTCCCAGTCCACCCGGACGCCGCGCACGTGGAGTTGTCCGGCGGCGGTCGTAGCGGCCACCGCCTCGGGGCGGTCGTTGCGAAGCACCGGGACGAACCCGGCCTCCGCAGCCGACTCCTGGCCAAGGGCGGACAGCGTGCCGCCCGGGCCGACCTCGACGAACGTACCCACACCCTCAGCGACGAGCGTGCCCACGGCGTCGGCGAACCGCACCGACTCACGCACATGACGCACCCAGTACTCGGCCGAGGTCAACTCCTCGGCGGACGCGCGAACGCCGGTCAGTGTCGAAACGATCGGGATCGACGGTGCCTCGTACGAAACGCCTTCGAGGATCCGGCGGAAGTCGTCGAGCATCGGGTCCATCAGCGGCGAGTGGAACGCGTGACTGACCTTCAGGCGGGACACCTTCCGCCCGGCCTCACGCCATCGCTCCGCAACCACCTCGACATCAGCGGCGACACCGGAGATGACCACCGAGGTGGGGCCGTTGACCGCAGCGATGCCCACGGTCTCCGGCAGGTCCGCGGCGACCTCGGCCTCGGTCGCCTGGATCGCGACCATCGCGCCGCCGGACGGCAGGGCCTGCATCAGCGCGCTCCGCGCCGACACCACCTTGACGGCGTCAGTCAGCGACCAGACACCGGAGACGTGCGCGGCGGCCAGCTCACCGATCGAATGCCCGGCCAGCATGTCGGGGCGGACACCCCACGACTGGAGGAGTCGGAACAGCGCGACCTCGACCGCGAACAATGCGGGCTGCGTCACCCCGGTCTCATTCAGGGCGTCGGCATCCTCACCGAACAGCACCTCACGCACCTGCGGGTCGAACGCCCCAAGAACCTCGTCCAGGGCATCGGCGAACACCGGGAAACGGGCAGCCAGTTCACGGCCCATGCCGAGCCGCTGCGAACCCTGACCCGAGAACAGGAAACCCAACCGGCCAGGCTCATCGGCGACCCCTGTGACCGCCGCGCCGGTCGACCGGCCATCGGCCACGGCCGCCAGAGCGGCCAGCAGCTCCGACCGGTCGGCACCGACCACCACCGCACGGTGCTCGAGCACCGCCCGTGAGGTCACCAGCGCGCGACCCACGTCCGCCACCGTCAGGTCCGACGCCTCGTCCACGAAGGACGTGAGCCGTACGGCCTGCTCCCGCAATGACTCGGCACTCCGGGCCGAAAGCACCCACGGCACCAGACCGGCGTCACGCACCGGCTCCGGAGCTTCCTCCTGCTCGACCACGGGGGCCTGCTCGATGATGGTGTGCGCGTTGGTACCGCTGAACCCGAACGACGACACACCGGCCCGCCACGGCCGGTCCGCGGCAGGCCACTCACGCTCGTCGGTGAGCAGCTCCACCGCACCGGCGGACCAGTCGACGTGCGGCGACGGCTCGTCCACGTGCAGGGTCTTGGGCAGTACTCCGTGCCGCATCGCCATGACCATCTTGATCACGCCCGCGACACCTGCGGCGGCCTGCGTGTGACCGAGGTTCGACTTGATCGAGCCGAGCCACAACGGCCGGTCGGCGGGCCGGTCCTGGCCGTAGGTGGCAAGGAGGGCCTGCGCCTCGATCGGGTCGCCAAGCTTCGTACCGGTGCCGTGCGCCTCGACCACATCCACGTCGGCCGGAGCCAGCCCGGCGCTGGCGAGCGCCTGGCGGATGACCCGCTGCTGCGACGGGCCGTTCGGCGCGGTCAGACCGTTCGATGCGCCGTCCTGGTTCACCGCCGAACCCCGTACCACCGCAAGCACCTGGTGACCGTTGCGCTGAGCATCCGAAAGGCGCTCGACGAACAGCATGCCGACGCCCTCGCCCCAACCGGTGCCATCAGCACCGGCGGCGAACGCCTTGCAGCGCCCGTCCACGGCGAGACCGCGCTGGCGGCTGAACTCGACGAACGAGGTCGGCGTCGACATCACCGTCACACCGCCGGCCAGCGCCAGTTCGCACTCGCCTCTTTGCAGCGCCTGCACCGCCAGGTGCAGGGCGACCAGCGACGAGGAGCACGCGGTGTCGACCGTCACCGCAGGGCCCTCAAGGCCGAAGGTGTACGACAGACGACCGGAGGCCACGCTGGCGGCGTTGCCGGTCGCCACGTAACCGCCCATGTCGTCGGCAGCCGCGCCAAGAACCCAGCCGTAGTCCTGCATGTTCGAGCCGACGAAAACGCCGACGCGCTCACCGCGCAGCGAGTTCGGGTCGACCCCGGCCCGCTCGAACGCCTCCCACGAGGTTTCCAGGAGCAGTCGCTGCTGCGGGTCCATGGCAAGGGCCTCGCGCGGCGAGATACCGAAGAACGCCGGGTCGAACGCGCCCACGTCCGACAGGAACGCGCCAGAACGCGAGTAGGAGGTTCCCACCCCGTCCGGGTCGGGGTCGTACAGCGCCTCCAAGTCCCAGCCACGGTCGGTCGGGAACTCCGAGACCGCGTCCCCACCCGACAGGACGATGTCCCACAGCTCCTCCGGGCTCGACACACCGCCCGGGAAGCGGCAGGACATCGCCACGATCGCGATCGGTTCATCGGAGGCGCTCGACACGGCTACGGACGCGGAGGCGGTGGGGACGACGCCGGACAGTTCGGTGCGCAGGTACGCGGCCAGGACGGCGGCGTTGGGGTAGTCGTAGACCAGCGTCGCGGGCAGCGCGACACCGGTGGCCTCACTGAGCCGGGATCGCAGCTCCACCGCCGTCAGCGAGTCAAAACCCAGCTCCCTGAACGCACGGGACGCGGAGAACGCATCACCCGATACATGGCCGAGCACCGCGGCCGCCTCATACCGGACCAGCTCGGTGAGCTGACGCTCCTGCTCCACCTCATCCAGACCCGCCAGGCGCTGCGCCAGCTCCGACATCCCGCCCGTTACCGAGGACGCCTCGAACGCGGCCCGCACAGCGGGCAGGTCACCCAGCAGCGGGCTCGGCCGCTGCGCCATGAACGTACCCGCGAACCGCTCCCAGTCCACATCGGCGACCACCACATTGCCGTCACCACGCTCCAAGGCCGTGGCCAGACCCGCGATCGCCACCGCCGGAGCCATCGTCGGCAGACCCCGGCGCCGCAACTGATCCGCCGCACCCCCACCGGCACCCGCGACCATGCCGCCACCACCCCACGGACCCCACGCCACCGCCGTGGCCGGCAAACCCGCCGCCCTACGGTGATCAGCAAGGGAATCCAAATAGGCATTGGCGGCCGCATACGCACCCTGACCACCACTGCCCCACACACCGGCAATGGACGAGAACAGCACAAACGCATCCAACTGCCGGTCCCCCAGCAGCTCATGCAGGTTCCGCGCACCCTCCACCTTCGCCGACAACACCTCGGCGAACCCACCCAGATCAGCCGGATCAAGATCGGCCAGAACACCCGAACGCTCAATCCCCGCCGCATGCACCACCGCAGTGAGCGTCGGGATGCTTTCAAGGAGTTCGGCGACGGACTCCCTGTCCGTCATGTCGCAGGCGGCGAACGTGACGCGCGCGCCCAGCTCGACGAGCTCGGCCTCCAGCTCCGCGGCGCCGTCCGCAGCCCGTCCGCGACGGCTCACGAGCACGACGTGCTCGGCTCCGTGCCCCGCCAACCAGCGTGCCACGTGTCCGCCCAGGGCGCCGAGACCACCGGTCACCAGTACCGTGCCGCGCGGCGTCCAGCCGGCGCCGAAGGTGGCCGCGCTCATCGGCGCGGGTACCAGCCTGCGGCCGAGGATCCCGTTGCCGCGCACGGCGATCTGGTCCTCGCCGTTCGGTTCGGCGAGGACGGATGCGAGAAGGTCTCCGGTCGTCGCGTCCTGCGCTTCGGGCAGATCGATCAGTCCGGCCCAGCGGGCGGACTGCTCCAGGGCGGCCACTCGACCCAGGCCCCACAGCATCGACTGCTCGAACCCGTCAACCGTGTCATCCGCGCCCGCCGACACCGCGCCCGACGTCAGGCACCACAGCGGCACGTCCGCCTCACCGAGCGCCTGCAACAGACCAACCGAGGCCGCCACACCCGCAGGCACAGTCGCATCACCCGCGTCGGCGAGTCCCAGCAGCGAGACCACGCCGCTCAGAGCCGACAGCTCGGCCAACTGCTCCGCCCAGTCCACCGACACCGGGTCCACCTGCAGAACCTGCACGTCCGCGCCATTGCGGACCAGGGCCTCACGGACCCACTCGGCACGGTCCTCGTCAGTCGGCGCGACGACCAGCCAGGTGCCATCCAGACGCCCAGATCCGGCAGCCACCGACCGCCACTCGACCCGGTACCGCCAACCATCAACAGTGGAGCGTCCCAACTGCTCCTTGCGCCACGCGGAAAGCCTCGGCAGCACCGCACTCAACGGAGCATCCGACGACACATCCAACGTACGGGCGAGGTCGGCGATGTCGCCGTCCTCCACGACGCCCCAGAACCGCGCCTCCACCGGCGACAGACGCTCGACATCCATGTCGGCGGGGACAGCGTCCAGCCAGTAGCGCTCACGCTGGAAGGCGTACGTCGGCAGGTCGACGCGCCGGGCGCCGCCACCGGCGAAGAACACCTCCCAGTCCACTCGGACGCCACGCACGTGAAGCTGTCCGGCGGCGGTCGTAGCGGCCACCGCCTCCGGGCGGTCGTTGCGAAGCACCGGGACGAACCCGGCCTCCGGCGCGGACTGCTGGCCAAGGGCCGACAGCGTCCCGCCCGGGCCGACCTCGACGAACGTGGTCACGTCGTCGTTCACCAGCGTGCCCACCGCGTCGGCGAACCGCACGGACTCGCGCACGTGCCGCACCCAGTACTCGGCCGAGGTCAACTCCTCGGCGGTCGCCCGTACTCCGGTCAGCGTCGACACGATCGGGATCGAAGGAGACTCGTACGAAACACCTTCAAGGACCCGGCGGAACTCGTCGAGCATCGGCTCCATCAACGGCGAGTGAAACGCGTGACTCACCTTCAGACGGGACACCTTCCGCCCCGCCTCACGCCACCGCTCGGCAACGGCCTCAACATCAGCGGCCACACCCGATATGACCACCGAGGTCGGTCCGTTGACCGCAGCGATGCCCACGGTCTCCGACAAATCCGCGGCGACCTCGTCCTCCGTCGCCTGGATCGCCACCATGGCACCACCCGACGGCAGCGCCTGCATCAACCCGGCACGAGCCGACACCACCTTGACCGCGTCAGCCAGCGACCACACACCCGCCACATGAGCCGCAGCCAGCTCACCGATCGAATGCCCCGCCAGCATGTCGGGGCGCACACCCCACGACTCAAGGAGACGGAACAGCGCGACCTCGACCGCGAACAGCGCGGGCTGCGTCACCCCCGTCTCATTCAGCGCATCGGCATCCTCACCGAACAACACCTCACGCACCTGCGGGTCGAACTCGCTCAGTACGGCGTCCAGGGCCTCGGCGAACACCGGGTACTGAGCGGCCAGTTCGCGGCCCATGCCGAGTCGCTGCGAACCCTGACCCGAGAACAGGAAGGCCAGTCGACCGGGGGCGTCGGCAAGTCCCGTGACCACGGCGCCCGTCGACCGGCCATCGGCCACGGCAGCCAAGGCGGCGAGGAACTCCGATCGCTCACCGGCGACCACCACCGCACGGTGCTCGAGCACCGCACGCGAGGACACCAGCGCACGGCCCACGTCCGCCACAGCCAGATCCGACGCCTCGTCCACAAAGGACGTGAGCCGCGCCGCCTGCTCCCGCAGCGCCTCGGAACTCCGGGCCGAGAGCACCCACGGCACAAGGCCGCCCGGCGTCGGCTCCGAGGCTTCCTCCTGCTGCTCCACCACGGGGGCCTGCTCGACGATGACGTGCGCGTTCGTGCCGCTCACACCGAAGGACGACACACCCGCCCGCCACGGCTGGCCGGTCTCCGGCCACGCACGCGCCTCCGTCAGGAGCTGCACCGCACCGGCGGACCAGTCCACGTGCGACGACGGCTCATCCACATGCAGCGTCTTCGGCAGCACACCCTGCTGCATCGCCATGACCATCTTGATCACACCCGCCACACCGGCGGCGGCCTGCGTGTGACCGATGTTGGACTTGATCGAGCCGAGCCACAGCGGCCGGTCCGCGGGGCGGTCCTGGCCGTAGGCAGTCAGGAGGGCCTGCGCCTCGATCGGGTCACCCAGCTTCGTACCCGTGCCGTGTGCCTCGACCGCGTCCACCTGCGCCGCGGAGAGCCGTGCACTCGCAAGGGCCTGCCGGATCACGCGCTGCTGCGACGGACCGTTCGGCGCGGTCAGGCCGTTCGACGCGCCGTCCTGGTTGACGGCGGAGCCGCGGATCACCCCGAGGACGGGGTGCCCGTTGCGCTCCGCGTCCGAGAGGCGCTCGAGTACGAGCAGGCCTACGCCCTCGCCCCAGCCGGTGCCGTCGGCGGCGTCGGCGAACGCCTTGACGCGGCCGTCCGTGGCCAGGCCGCGCTGGCGGCTGAAGTCGATGAACACGCCCGGCGTCGACATCACGGTGACGCCGCCCGCGAGGGCGATCGGGCACTCGCCGTGCCGCAGTGCGTGCACCGCGAGGTGCATGGCGACCAGGGACGACGAGCAGGCGGTGTCGATGGTCAGCGCGGGGCCTTCGAAACCGAAGGTGTAGGACAGCCGGCCGGAGATGACGCTCGCCGCGTTTCCGGTGCCGAGGTAGCCCTCGTAGCCGTCCGGCGCTCCGGTCAGTAGGCGTGCCAAGTAGTCCTGGCCGTTGGTGCCGACGAACACGCCCGACCGGCTGCCCCGCAGCGCGTGCGGGTCGATGCCCGCCCGCTCGAACGCCTCCCAGGAGGTCTCAAGGAGCAGTCGCTGCTGCGGGTCCATCGCGGCGGCCTCGCGCGGCGAGATCCCGAAGAACGCCGGGTCGAAGTCCGGCACGTCGTGGATGAAGGCGCCCTCGCGGGTGTAGCAGGTCCCCTGCCGGTCGGGGTCGTCGTCGAAGAGTGCTTCCAGGTCCCATCCACGGTTGGTGGGGAACTCGGAGACGGCGTCCTTGCCGTCCTGGAGGAGTCGCCACAGGTCCTCCGGCGAGCGCACGCCACCGGGGAACCGGCAGCCCATGCCGACGATCGCGATCGGCTCGGCCTCGCGGTCCTCGGCCTCGCGCAGCTTGCCGCGCGCCTCCTGGAGGTCCACGGAGGCTCGGCGGAGGTAGTCGAGGTACTTCTCCTCGTTGGACGACATGTGTTCGGACCCTTCAGATGAGTTCATGAGCTCAAGACCTACCGAGTTGTTCATCGAGCAGCGGGAGGAGCAGCGGGTGGAGCAGCGGGAGCGGCTCGTGCTCAGGAATTGCCGAGTTGTTCGTCGAGCAGCGCGAGCAGCTCATCCGCCGACGCGGTACGCGCGTCCGTTCCGGACTCGGCGGGTTCCGTGCGGTTGTGCGTTTCGTCCCACATGGACAGCAGGGCGCGGAGACGGTCTCCGACAGCCGCGCTCTGCTCGTCGTCCGGTGTGAGGAGGGACAGGGTGGACTCCAGGTGGTCCAGTTCGGTGTCGATGGTCGGTGTCCCGCCTCCCGGCAACCCTTCGAGCACGTACGCGGCGAGCGCGGACGGCGTGGGGAAGTCGAAGACGAGCGTGGCGGGCAGGCTGAGGCCGGTGGTGGCGTTGAGGACGTTGCGGAACTCGACCGCGGTGAGCGAGTCGAAGCCCAACTCCTGGAAGGCCCGGCCGGGTTCGACCAGCTTGGTGCCTTCGTGTCCGAGGACGGCGGCGGCCATTTCCCTCACCAGGTCGAGGACGGCGCGTTCGCGCTCAGGACCGGACAGCGCGGTGAGCTTGGCCACCATGTCGACCGGCGCCGGCGCCTCCGCGGAACCCTGGGGGCTTTGTACGCCGGGCAGTTCCTGCAGCAGCGGGCTCGGCCGTACCGATGTGAAGGCCGGGGCGAACACGCCCCAGTCGACGTCCGCCACGAGTGCTGTCGGGTCGCCCTGGCGGACGGCCCGGTCAAGGGCGGCGACGGCCTGCTCGGGCTCCAGCGGGGCCAGGCCTCGGCGGCGCAGCTGTTCGCCGAGCTGCCCGTCGGCCATGCCGCCGCCGCCCCAGGGCCCCCACGCGACCGCGGTGGCGGGCAGTCCCGCCGCCACGCGCTGTTCCGCGAGTGCGTCGAGGAAGGCGTTGGCAGGCGCGTAGTTGCCCTGGGCCGCCGCACCGAACGTGCCCGACACCGAGGAGAACATCACGAACGCCGACAGGTCCAGGTCGCGGGTCAGCTCGTCCAGGTTGGCCGCGGCGTCGGCCTTCGGCCGCAGTACGGCGTCGAGCCGCTCCGGGGTGAGTGCGGACAGTACGCCGTCGTCCAGGGTGCCCGCCGCGTGGACGACCGCGTTGAGCGGGAACTCCGCGGGGACCGATGCGAGCAGGTCCGCAAGCGCGTCCCGGTCGGCCACGTCGCAGGCCGCGATCGTGACACGGGCGCCCAGCGCGGTCAGCTCCGCGTGCAGTTCCTTCGCGCCATCGGCTTCCAGGCCGCGCCTGCTGGTCAGCAGCAGGTGCTCGGCGCCCTTCGCCACCAGCCACCTGGCGACGTGCCCGCCGAGCGAACCGGTGCCGCCGGTGACAAGCACCGTGCCGGTGGGGTCCCAGTCGCCGAGGCGTGCCGAGGACACCGGCAGGAGCCGTCGGCCGTACACCCCGCTGGCGCGGAGCGCGACCTGGTCCTCCCCGTTCGTTCCGGAGAGGACACCCGCGAGGCGGGCGCCGCTGCGCTCGTCCAGTGTGCCGGGCAGGTCGACGAGGCCACCCCAGCGTTCGGGGTGTTCCAGGGCGACGACCCGGCCGAATCCCCACACCATCGCCTGGTCGGGGGCGGCGGGTGCGTCGGAGCCGCCGGTGGCGACCCCGCCCCGCGTAGCGCACCACAGCGGGGCGGCGAGGCCGATGTCGCTGAGGGCCTGGACGAGGGCGAGGGTGGTGTGCAGGCCGCCGGACGGCAGTTCGGGGTCGAGCGCGAACAGCGAGAGGACACCTGCGACGGGCTCGCCGGTCGCCGTCCGGGCCTCGGTCGACATCCGGGCCACAAGTGCTTCCCGGTCCACCGCCTCGCCGGTCCGTACGGGAACCACCTGCGCACCGTGCCTGCTCAGTGCGGCGGCGACGGATTCCTCACCGGCGCCGTCCCGGCTGACCACGAGCCAGGTGCCCGTGAGCGCCGCGGTGGGCTCGCTCACCGGCTGCCAGGTGACGCGGTAGCGCAGGCCGTCGACCGCGGATTTCTCGGCCTGTTCCTTCCGCCACGAAGACAGCCGGGGCAGCACCGCGCTGAGAGGTTCGTCGAGGGACACGGCAAACTCGTCCGCGAGTTCACCGAGGTCGCCGTCGGCCACAGCCGCCCAGAAGCGCGCGTCGACGGCCCCGGAGACCTCGCCCGAGGGGGCCTCGGCAATGGTCGGCCAGTACCTCTGCCGCTGGAACGCGTAAGTGGGCAGGTCGATGTGCGCGCCACCGGCGGTCAGGGCGGTCCAGTCGACGGCGACACCGAGTACGTACAACCTGCCTGCGGCCGTGGCCAGTTCGAGCGTCTCGGACCGGTCGCCGCGCAGCGCTGGCACGAACGCGGCGTCGGGCGCGGTCTCCTGGCCGAGCGCGGTGAGCACCCCGCCGGGACCGATCTCCAGGAACGCGTTCACGCCCTGGTCCCGCAACGTGCCGACGGCATCGGCGAATCGCACCGAATCGCGCACGTGCCGCACCCAGTAGTCCGGCGAGGCAAGCTCGTCGGCGGTGGCGCGGACGCCGGTGAGCGTCGACACGATCGGGATTGTCGGCGCCTCGTAGGACACCTCTTCGAGCACCCGGCGGAAGTCGTCGAGCATCGGCTCCATGAGCGGCGAGTGGAACGCGTGGCTGACGCGGAGCCGCGTCACCTTCCGCCCGGCCGCACGCCAGCGCTCGGCGATGGCCTCGGCATCGGCGGCGACGCCCGAGAGCACCACCGACGTCGGGCCGTTCACCGCGGCGATGCCCACGGTGTCGGTCAACTCCGGCAGGATCTCGGCCTCGGTCGCCTGGACCGCGAACATCGCGCCGCCCTCGGGCAGCGCCTGCATCAGACGGCCCCGGCTCGACACCACAGCGGCGGCGTCGGCCAGCGACCAGACACCGGCCACGTGGGCCGCTGCCAGCTCGCCGATCGAATGCCCGGCAAGGACCTCGGGGCGGACACCCCACGATTCCACAAGGCGGAACAGCGCGACCTCGACCGCGAACAGCGCGGGCTGCGTCACCGCGGTCTGGTTCAGCACCTCGGCGTCGTCGCCGAACAGCATGTCCCGCAGCGACCGGTCGGGGTGGGCGTCGGAGTGGGCGTCGAGGTGGGCGTCGAGGTGAGCGCAGACCTCGTCGAGCGCGTCGGCGAACACCGGGAAGCGGTCGTACAGTTCGCGCCCCATGCCGAGGCGCTGTGCGCCCTGGCCGGAGAACAGGAACGCCGGCCGGTGCCCCGCTGCGACGCCGGAGACGAGACCGTTCGCGGTCCGCCCATCGGCGAGCGCGTCGAGGGCCGTGAGCAGCCCGTCGCGGTCCTGCCCGACGACGACCGCCCGGTGGTCGAGGGCGGCTCGCGTCTGCGCGAGTGTGCTGGCGACGTCGAGCGGGTTCAGCTCCGGGTGCGCCACGAGGTGGGCGCGCAGCCGTTCGGCCTGCGCCCGCAGTGCGTCGTCGCCCCGAGCCGATACCAGTAGCGGCGGCACGGACGGCTCCGGTGCCATGGACGGGTTCGGGGCGGCCTTCGGTACGGCGGCCATGGTGACCGGTGCCTGCTCGATGATGGCGTGCGCGTTGGTGCCGCTGAATCCGAAGGACGACACGCCGAACCGGCGCGGTCGTTCGATGTCCGGCCAGGGCCGGGCCTCGGTGAGGAGCTCGATGTCGCCCGCCGACCAGTCGACCTGCGGGGTCGGCTCGGCGACGTGCAACGTCTTCGGCAGCACTCCGTGCTGCATCGCCATGACCATCTTGATGACGCCGCCGACACCGGCCGCGCCCTGGGTGTGGCCGATGTTCGACTTCAGGGATCCGAGCCACAGCGGCTGGTCGGCGGGGCGGTCCTGGCCGTAGGTGGCGAGGAGCGCCTGTGCCTCGATCGGGTCGCCCAGCTTCGTACCGGTGCCGTGTGCCTCCATGGCGTCCACGTCGGCCGACTCCAGGCCCGCGCTCGCCAACGCCTGCCGGATCACGCGCTGCTGCGACGGACCGTTCGGCGCGGTCAGACCGTTGGACGCGCCGTCCTGGTTCACCGCGGTGCCCCGCACGACGGCAAGCACTCGGTGGCCGTTGCGCCGGGCGTCGGAAAGACGCTCCAGTACGAGCATGCCGACGCCCTCACCCCAGCCGGTGCCGTCGGCGTCCGACGAGAACGGCCTGCACCGGCCGTCGGCGGACAGGCCGCGCTGGCGGCTGAAGTCCATGAACGCGCCCGGAGTCGTCATCACCGCCACACCACCGGCCAGCGCCATCGAGCACTCGCCCGACCGCACCGCCTGTACGGCCAGGTGCAGGGCCACAAGGGACGAGGAGCACGCGGTGTCGACCGTCACCGCAGGTCCCTCGAGACCGAACGTGTAGGACAGCCGCCCGGACGTGACGCTCGCCGCGTTGCCCGTGCCGACGTATCCCTCGACGCTCTCCTCGCTCGCTCCGAGGAGCGTGGCGTAGTCCTGGATGCTGGTGCCGGCGTAGACGCCGATGTCGCGTCCCCGCACCGAGTTCGGGTCGATACCTGCCCGCTCGAAGGCCTCCCAGGAGGTCTCGAGGAGCAGCCGGTGCTGCGGGTCCATGGCCAAAGCCTCGCGGGGCGAGATCCCGAAGAACGTCGGGTCGAACAGGTCGGCGTCGTGCAGGAAGCCGCCCTCGCGGGTGTAGGTGGTGCCCATGTGGTCGGGGTCCGGGTGGTATATCGCGTCCAGGTCCCACCCCCGGTTTCCGGGGAACTCACTGATGGCGTCGCCGCCGTCAAGGACGAGTTGCCACAGGTCCTCGGGCGAGTTCACCCCGCCGGGATAGCGGCAGCTCATCCCGACGATCGCGATCGGCTCGTCGGCCACCGCGACGGTCGTACGGGTGCGCACCGCGGCAACGGGCGCGCCGGCGAGCTCGGCGCCGATGAACGCGACGAGCGCGGCAGGAGTCGGATAGTCGAAGACCAGCGTGGCGGGCAGGCGCAGCTCGGTCGCCGCGTTGAGCCGGTCGCGGAACTCGACGGCGGTCAGCGAGTCGAACCCGAGCTCCTTGAACGCGCGGTCGGGTACGACGGCGTGCGCCGAACTGTGGCCGAGCACCACGGCCACGTGCCCGAGCACGAGGTCGAGCAGCGCCTTCTCCCGCTCGGCCTCGGTCAGCCCCGCGAGGGACTGCGCCAGCGCGGACGCGGCGGCCCCGGACTCGGCGGCCCTGCGCACGGTGCTCCGCACGAGGCCGCGCAGCATGTGCGGTACGGGTTGGGAGCGGGCCTGCCGGTGCAGTACCGGCAGATCGAGGGGTATCGGTACGAGCGCGGCGCGCCCCGTGGAGCCCGCCGCGTCGAACAGAGCAAGGCCCTCGGCCGCGCTGATCGGGGTCACAGCGCTGCGGGTCAGCGACTGCACTTCGTCCTCATCGAGGCTGCCTGCCGTGAGGCTGCTTGCCGTGCCGTTCGCATCCGCCCAGGGGCCCCACGCCAGGGACGTGGCGGGCAGACCGGCGGCCCGGCGGTGCTCGGCGAGCGCGTCCAGGAACGCGTTCGCCGCCGCGTAGCTGCCCTGGGCGGGGGCACCGAGGGTGCCTGCCGCCGAGGAGAACAGCACGAACGCGGACAGCTCCAGGTCCAGGTCGAGGGTCAGCTCGTGCAGGTGCCAGGCCGCATCGACCTTGGGCCGGAAGACGGTGTCGACCTGGTCCGGGGTCAGGGAGCCGATGGTGCTGTCGTCCAGCACACCTGCGGTGTGTACGACGGCGGAGATCTCGTGTTCGGCGAGCAGCGCCTTGAGTGCCTCGCGGTCCGCCACGTCGCATGCCGCGTACGTCACCTCGGCGCCCTGCGCGACCAGTTCGGCCCGCAGCTCCTCGGCACCCTCGGCGGTGACGCCTCGCCTGCTCACCAGCAGCAGGTTCCGTACGCCTCGCTCCGCGACCAAGTGCCGGGCCATCAGGCCGCCGAGCGTGCCCGTCGCGCCGGTCACCAGCACCGCACCCGCACCGAACCCGGGGTCGTCCACCACCGACTGGCGAGCCCTCGCCAGTCGGGGCACGCGAACGTCGCCGGACCGCACCGCCAACTGCGGCTCACCGGTGGCCAGCGCGGACGCCAGGGCATCGAGCGAGGCCGTCTCGTCGTCGAGGTCGACCAGCACGATCCGGTCCGGGTTCTCCGACTGAGCAGAGCGCACCAGACCCCACACCGCAGCCTGAGCGAC
>NZ_JBHTSF010000095.1:0-35595 GCF_042795295.1 Streptomyces sp. NPDC056486 | reverse complement strand
GGGCTGAGTGCCGGGCACCAGCGTGGCGACGGAGAGCGTGATCGAGACCGACGCTCTCACCAAGCGCTACGGCAAGCAGTTGGCCGTGGACCGTCTGAGCCTCACCGTCCCCGCCGGAAGCGTGTTCGGGTTCCTCGGGCCGAACGGCTCGGGCAAGACGACCACCATTCGGATGCTCATGGGTCTGATCGAGCCGACTTCCGGCCGGGCCAAGCTCCTCGGCCGACCCATGCCGCGCGACACGCGCACCGTGCTCCCGCACGTCGGCGCGCTCATCGAGGGCCCGGCTCTCTACGGCTTCCTCTCCGGCCGCGACAACCTCCTGCGCTACGACGCCGCGGACCCGACCGCCGACCCGCGCACCCGCCGCGTCCGCGCCGAATCAGCACTGGACCGGGTCGGTCTTACGGCAGCCGCGGGCAAGAAGGCGAAGGCGTACTCGCTCGGCATGAAGCAGCGCCTCGGTCTGGCGGCCGCACTGCTCCAGCCGCGCAAGCTGCTCGTGCTCGACGAACCGACCAACGGCCTCGATCCGCAGGGCATGCGCGAGATCCGGGCGCTGGTACGGGAGTTGGCGTCGGAGGGCACGGCGGTCTTTCTCTCCTCGCACCTCCTGGACGAGATCGAGCAGGTCTGCACGCATGCCGCGGTGATGGCCCAGGGCCGTCTGATCACCCAGGGCCCGGTGGCCGAGCTCGCCGCCGGTGCGCGGGGCCGCCTCGTCGTGACGACACCGGACACTGGAGACGCGGTACGCGTCCTGAAGGAGCTCGGCGTGACGGACCTCGTCGTGACGGAGGACCGCGTGACGGGCGAACCGCCGGGCACGGGCTCGGGCGCCGGTACGGACACCGGCACGGATCTCGCGGAGCTGAACGCCGCCCTGGTCGGTGCGGGCGTACGGGTACGGGGCTTCGGCGTCGAACGGGCCTCGCTGGAGGACGCGTTCGTGGCACTGACGGGAGAGGGCTTCGATGTCGCGGGCTGAGGCTGTCGGCGTAGAGAGTGAACAAGATGTACGCGACGTGCGCGAGGTCCGGCGGATCTGGAGCCTCGGGCTCTTCCGCAGCGAACTGGGCATCACCTTCCGCCGCTGGCGCACCCTCGCCCTGCTCGGCGTGCTGGCCGCCGTGCCGATCCTCGTGGGCATCGCCGTCAAGATCGAGACGAGCGACGGCTCGTCGGTCGGTGGGGGCGGCGGGGGCGGAGGCCCGGCATTCATCGCGCAGATCACCAACAACGGCCTGTTCCTCGTCTTCACCGCGCTCGCCGCGACGCTCCCCTTCTTCCTGCCCATGGCGGTCGGCGTCGTCGCGGGCGACTCCATCGCGGGCGAGTCCAGCGCCGGAACGCTGCGCTATCTCCTTGTCGCCCCGGCGGGACGTACGCGTCTGCTGCTTGCCAAGTACGCGACGACGATGACGTTCTGCCTGGTCGCGACGCTCGTCGTGGCCCTCTCCGCACTCGCCGTCGGGGCATTGCTCTTCCCTTTCGGAGAGGTCACCACGATCTCCGGCGTCCCGATCAGCTTCGGCGAAGGCTTGCTGCGCGCCCTGCTCATCGCCCTCGTGGTCGCCGCGTCACTGATCGGGGTGGCGGCGCTCGGTCTCTTCGTGTCGACGCTGACCAGCAGCGGCATCGCGGCGATGGCGACGACCGTCGGCCTGCTCATCACGGTCCAGATCCTCGACCAGATCCCCCAACTGCACGCGGTCCAGCCGTACTTCTTCTCGCACTACTGGCTGTCCTTCGCGGACCTGATGCGCGAGCCCGTCTACTGGGACGAGCTGGTCAAGAACCTCGGCCTGCAGGGCCTGTACGCGGCCGTGTTCGGCTCGGCGGCGTGGGCGCGGTTCGGGGCGAAGGACATCACGGCGTAGGCCGCATCAGTCTTCGAACGGGAAGCGGGCCGGTGCCGGCTCCTGTGCGAAGAACGTCTTGGCCTCGGTCAGCGCGCGCTCGTCCTTCAGTACGTCGCCGGGCTTGCTGCCGTTGCCGAGCAGTACGCCGCCGAAGCGCATCCCGAGATACGCGGCGGAGTTGCGCAGGGTGCCGACGAGCGGATCGGCGACGACTGCCTTGTCGTCGGCCAGCGCCGTCACGCCCCACAGGGTGCGCCCGGCCATCGTGGCCTTGAAGTCGACGCCGGGGGTGCGCAGCCAGCCCGACCAGTAGTCGAGGTAGCGCTTGGTGGTGGCCGAGACGGAGTACCAGTACAGGGGCGACGCGATGACGATGTCGGTCGCCTCGACGGTCGCGTCGAGCAGCGTCGCGATGCTGTTGCCGGACGGGCGGACGTGGTCGCTGTCGTGGCGGAGGTCCTCGAAGTCGGGCAGCGGGTGGTCGGCGAGGTTCAGCCAGCGCTGCTCCACGTCCGACGGGAGCTGCTCGGCGGCCCTGCGGGCCAGGGTCTCCGTGTTGCCCTCGGGGCGGGAACTGCCGAGCACAAAGAGGAACTTGCGGGTCATGGGATCCCCCTGGAATTGAGGCGGCCTGCGAATGAGGCGGCCTACAAATGAGGCGACTGCTGATTACCTGCGCGTGCACTATATGCACGCGCAGGTAATCACGTCCAGGGTGGCCCGTCGGAGCGCAGGGCCCGCGGGTTAAGACGCAGGGCCCATGGGTTAAGACGCAGGGCCCGCAGGTTAGGAGGAGAGCCCCCACACCGCGTACGCCACCGCGTCACTGTTGCGGTCGAGCGCGGTCCCGTCGATGTTCGACTCCGTGTCGCACGCGGAGTGGTAGCACTTGTCGAACGGCTCACCGGCCGTGCCGCCCCAGTTCTGGGCCTGCTCGGCGGTCTTCTCGTAGTCGGCGCCGCTGAAGAGGCCGCCGACCGGGACGCCCGCGTCCTTGAACGGGGCGTGGTCCGAGCGGCCGTCGCCCTCCTCGTCGGGCTCCGTGGCGAGGTCGAGGCCGCCGTAGTAGTCCTTGAAGGTCTTCTCGATCGTGGGGTCGTCGTCGTAGACGAAGTAGCCCGGGTTCGGGGAGCCGATCATGTCGAAGTTCAGGTAGCCCTTGATCTTCGAGCGCTCGTCGGCGGGCAGTTTGTCGACGTAGTGCGAGGAACCGACGAGCCCTAGCTCCTCGGCGCCCCACCAGGCGAACCGCAGGTGCTTGGTGGGCTTGTACTTCTCGTGCGCCACGGTGAGCGCGGTCTCCAGGATCGCGGCCGATCCTGAGCCGTTGTCGTTGATGCCGGGGCCCTCGCCGACGCTGTCGAGGTGCGAGCCCGCCATGACGACCTGGTCGGCGTCGCCGCCAGGCCAGTCGGCGATCAGGTTGTAGCCGGTCTTGCCGCCGGAGGTGAACTCCTGGAGCGATGTGGTGAATCCGGCCTCGTCCAGCTTGCCCTTCACGTAGTCGATGGAGGCCTTGTAGCCCGCGCTGCCGTGGGCGCGGTTGCCGCCGTTGGACGAGGCGATGGACTGCAGCTGCGAGAGGTGGCCCTGGACGTTGGCCACGGAGATGTCGGGGGCGGCCGCCGTGGGGGCGGGGGCCGCCGAGGATATCGCGCTGGTGGTGAAGAGTCCGGTGACGGCTATGACGGCGGCTGCCGTGACACGTCCGGGAACGGAGAGCTTCATGTGGGGGGCTCCGTGTTCTGTTCTGTTGGATGGTTCCGTGGGGCCGCGGGCCGTGGGGGCCCGTGGGGGTTCACCAATTCCGTGAATGTCGAACGTAATTGGCGTGCCTGATGGTGCGGGTGAGCTTGACCGTGCGTCAAGAGCGCATACCGGTCACCGTGTTCCGCAGGGCGGTCAAATCGGTGCGCTCGGCGGCCGATGGCGGCACGAGAACCGTCCAACCGGGTGCGTAGGTGTCCGGCACGGGGTGGCGCCGCCAGTCGCAGGCCCAGCGTGGGGGTTCCTTCTCGTGCAGGACCAGGCGGCGCGGTCAGCCCACCGCCCTGAGCGAGCCGGAGTCCGGCCGCCGGGCGGTCAGTGAGGCGCGGTAGCCGCTGGGCGCGATGCCCCGGATCCGCTTGAAGGCGTCGCTGAAGCCGAACCCGTCCGCGTAACCGACCTTCCCGGCCACGGAGGCCACCGTCGCGCCCGGCTCGGCGAGCAGTTCGGCGGCGAGCGTCATCCGCCACTCGGTGAGGTACGCCATCGGGGGCCTGCCGACCAGCTCGGCGAAGTTGCGGGCGAACGCCGCGCGCGACACCTGGGCGCGTGCGGCGAGCGAGGCCACCGTCCAGGGCTGCGACGGCTCGTCGTGCATGGCGTGCAGGGCAGGGCCGACCACCTCGTCACCGAGCGCTCGGTACCAGGCGGGCGGGCAGGCGTCCGGCAGGTCGAACCACTCGCGCAGGGTGCAGGCCAGCATCCAGTCGAGCATCCGGTCCATCACGAACTGGCGTCCCGGCCGGTCGGCGGCCACCTCCGCGGCGATCAGCTCCAGGATGGGCAGGCAGTCGTCGCCGGACGGGACCACGAGGAGCGGCGGCAACATGCTGACCAGGCGCCGACCCACGGCGCTGTCCAACTGATAGGCACCGGTGACCAGTTCACACTCGCCGGGGCCCGCACCGGCGGCGGAGAGCGTGAACGGGGCCGACGTGCACACCACGGCCGCGGCCCCTTCCCCCAGAGTGCGCGGTTCGCCCGACGCGGCGGTGATCCGCGCCGTGCCGCGCACCACCGAGACCAGCGTCAGCGCCGCCCCCTCGCTGCGGCTCTCCTCCCAAGGTCCTGTCAGCACCGTGCGGTCGAACAGCGCGCCGTCCGCGCGTACCCCTCGCAGCAGATCCCCCAGAGCGTCCATGCTCCCACCGTAGACGGCGCACCGCTCGTGTAGACGTACTCCCATGCGGGCGAGACGGGCACCCATGTGACCTGCTCCGGCAAGGGAGTTGGCTGTACCCATGACCGACAACGCGAAGAACACCCAGGCATCCGACGCATCCGACGCCCTCATCCTCGTACTCGGCTCCACCGGCAAGACAGGCCGCCGCGTGGTCGCCCGGCTGCGGGAGGCGGGCCGGAACGTGCGCGCAGCGTCCCGCTCCGGCGAGACCCGTTTCGACTGGACCGACCGCTCCACCTGGGCCCCGGTCCTGGAGGGCGTGTCCGCCCTCTACCTGGTCGGCCCGCCCGAACCCGGGCCGATCGCCGACTTCGTCGACCGGGCAGCGGCGGCGGGCGTACGCCGCTTCGTGGTCCTGTCGGGGCGGGGCGTCGAGGTGTACGGCGACTCCTTCGAGCCGTCCATGGCGGAGGCCGAGCGCGTGGTGCGCGAGGCGGGCGTGGACTGGACGGTGATCCGCCCGAACAACTTCACCCAGAACTTCGATGAGGACATCTTCCACGCACCCCTCGTGGCGGGCCGCCTCGCGCTCCCCGTCGGCGACGTGCCGGAGCCGTTCATCGACGTGGACGACATCGCGGAGGTGGCCGCCGCGCTGCTCACCGAGGAGGGGCACACGGGCCGGGTCTACGAACTCTCCGGACCGCGCGCGCTGAGCTTCGCCGATGCGGTCGCGGAACTGTCGCAGGCGTCTGGGCGGCCGATGCGGTTCGAGCACATCACGGCGGACGCGTACGTGGCCGAGCTGACCGCCGCGGACGTCCCCGCCGAACCGGCCCGCGCCCTCGCGGACGTACTCGCCTGGCTGGCCGACGGCTACAACGCGGCCCCGGTGAGCGGCGTACGAGACGTACTGGGCCGGGAGCCGAGAGATTTCAGCGTGTACGCAAAGGCCGCATCGGCAGCAGGGGCGTGGGGCTGAGAAGAGCGCCCCAAAGGGGCGCGGGGAACGGCGCGCCCAGCCACGACGAATCCGCACCCGCAAGGATGAATCCGCACCCGCAAGAAAGGCGAGCCCGCGAAGTTCAGACCCCGGACTCTTCCCGACCGGCGGCGGGAGTCATCGGCTCGGTCTCCCGCCCCGCGGCGACAGGCACCGTGGCCGCCGAAGCCCTGGCGGCAGCCAACCGCACCGCATTACGCCGCGCGGAGCGCACCGCATCCCAGGTCAGCAACGTCAGCGCCAGCCACACAAGCCCGAACCCGGCCCACCGCTCGGGCGGCATCGCCTCATGGAAGTACAGGATGCCCAGCAGGAACTGGAAGACGGGAGCGAGGTACTGCAGCATCCCCAGGGTCGCGAGCGGCACCCGGATCGCGGCGGCGCCGAAGCAGACCAGGGGGATGGCGGTGACCAGACCGGTCGCCGCGAGCAGCGTCCCGTGCCCGAAGCCCTCCGTGCCGAACGTGGCATCGCCCCGCGCGCCGAGCCACACCAGGAACCCGACCGCGGGCAGGAACTGGATCGCGGTCTCGGCGGCGAGCGACTCCAGACCGCTGAGGCCCACCTTCTTCTTCGCCAGGCCGTACGTGGCGAAGGAGAAGGCGAGGCAGAGCGAGATCCACGGCGGCTGCCCGTACCCGAAGGCGAGGACGAGGACCGCCGCGAGGCCGACGGCGACGGCCGTCCACTGCACGGGGCGCAGCCGCTCGCCGAGGAGCAGGACGCCCATCGCGATGGTGACCAGGGGGTTGATGAAGTAGCCGAGGGAGGCCTCCACGACGTGGCCGGAGTTCACGGCCCAGATGTAGACGCCCCAGTTGATCGTGATGACCGCCGCGGCGACCGTCACCAGGCCCAGCTTGCGCGGCTGGCGGATCAGTTCGCCCGCCCAGGCCCAGCGCCGCACGACGAGCAGTGCGATGCCGACCACGACGAGGGACCACGCCATCCGGTGCGCGAGGATCTCGCCCGCCCCGGCCGGTTTGAGCAGGGGCCAGAACAGGGGCACGAGGCCCCACATCCCGTAGGCCGCGATGCCGTTCAGCAGTCCTATGCGCTGCTCGCTCTTCGACTGCTCAGCTGCGGCGGCGTCCACGGCCCCTCCTTGGTGCGTGACAGCCCCACGCTGCCTTCAAGAAGGTAGCGGCACAGACAGTCTCGTGTCATGCCCGTCTCACGAAAACGGTCATGACCTCCGTCTCGCCCGCTTCAGCCTTTGCTGCTGCCCTCGCCTCTGCCCTTGCCTCAGTTCTTGCCTCAGTTCTTGAGCGCCACCGCGATCGCGTCCGCGAGAGGCGTCGTCGGCCGGCCGATGAGCCGGGCCAGATCACCGCTCGTACCGGCAAGGAGGCCTCGCTCGATCGCCGAGTCCACGTCGACGAGGATCGCGGCGAACTGCTCGGGAAGCCCGGCGCCGGTCAGGATCGCGAGGTTCTGCTCGGCGGGGACGTTCGCGTACGAGATGTCCTTGCCGGTCTGCCGGGAGATCTCGGCGGCGTACTCGGCGAGGCTCCACGCCACATCGCCGCTCAGCTCGTAGGCCTTGCCCTCGTGGCCCTCGCCGGTCAGTACGGCGACGGCTGCGGCCGCGTAGTCGGCGCGCGAGGCGGAGGCGACCCGGCCGTCGCCCGCGGACGCGACCACGGCGCCGTGCTCGAGGACCGGGGCGATGTTGGCCGTGTAGTTCTCGTGGTACCAGCCGTTGCGCAGGAACGTGTGCGGCAGACCGGAGTCGAGGACGAGCTGCTCCGTCTCCTTGTGCTCGGCCGCGAGGTCGAAGTCGGCGTCGGGTCCGCCCAGGACGCCGGTGTACGCGAGCAGCGCGACGTCCGCCGCGCGGGCGGCGTCGATCACCGCCGCGTGCTGCCGCACGCGCTGCCCGACCTCGCTGCCGGAGACCAGCAGGACCTTGTCGCCCGCGGCGAAGACGCCGGCGAGGGTCTCGGGCGCGCTGTAGTCCGCGATCCGCAGCTCGACGCCGCGTGCGGCGAGGTCGGCGGCCTTCTCCTTGTTGCGTACGACGGCGGCGATCTGCCCGGCGGGCACCTGCGCGTCGAGCAGCCCGTCGACGACGAGACGGCCGAGGTGTCCGGTGGCTCCGGTGACGACGATGCTCATGGCTCGAATCTCCCTTTGATTCCCTTTGATGCCCTTTGGTGTGCTTCTCGTACTGAGCCTACGTCGTGCGCTAACTAATGGAAAGTACCCACTTTGAAGTAAGGTACTGGCATGGCAGTAAGTAACTGGAACCTCGGGGACGAGGGGATGTGCCCGCAGCGCCTCGTCCTGGAACACGTCACGAGCCGCTGGGGCGTGCTCGTCCTGATCGCCCTGGACGAGCGCTCGTACCGCTTCAGTGAGCTGCGCAGGGCCCTCGGCCGGGTCAGCGAGAAGATGCTGACGCAGACCCTGCAGACCCTGGAGCGCGACGGCCTCGTGCACCGCGACGCCAAGCCGGTCATTCCGCCGCGCGTCGACTACTCGCTCACCGACCTCGGGCGCGAGGTCGGCGAGCAGGTCCGGGTGCTCGCCGAGTGGACCGAGCGGCGCCTGGGCGACGTACAGGAAGCGCGGCAGGTGTACGACGAAGCCCGGTCCTGAAGGCCTTGAAGGGCCAGAACCGGGCTTCGGACTTCGGACTTCGGGCTTTGGGGTCGGTGGCCGACGATGTCAGCCGACGACGGTCCAGGTGTCGCCGCCCGCGAGGAGTGCGGCCAGGTCGCCCTTGCCGTTCTGCTCGATGGCGGTGTCGAGCTGGTCGGACATGAGCGTGTCGTAGACCGGGCGCTCGATGCTGCGGAAGACGCCGATCGGGGTGTGGTGCAGGGTGTCCGGGTCGGCGAGCCGCGAGAGCGCGAAGGCCAGCGTCGGCGAGGTCGAGTGCGCGTCGTGGATCAGAATCTGTGACTCGGTCTCAGGCGTGACCGGGACAACTTTGAGATCACCGGTGGCCGGGTCGCGCACGACGCCCTTGGAGCCCTCGGCCCCGAAGCGGATGGGCTGCCCGTGTTCCAGGCGGATCACCGCCTCCTCGGCCTGCTGCTTGTCCTTGAGGACTTCGAAGGCGCCGTCGTTGAAGATGTTGCAGTTCTGGTAGATCTCCACCAGGGCGGTGCCGGGGTGTTCGGCGGCCTCGCGCAGGACCGAGGTGAGGTGCTTGCGGTCGGAGTCCACGGTCCGCGCCACGAACGACGCCTCCGCGCCGATGGCCAGGGAGACCGGGTTGAAGGGCGCGTCGAGGGAGCCCATCGGCGTCGACTTGGTGATCTTGCCGACCTCGGATGTGGGGCTGTACTGGCCCTTGGTGAGGCCGTAGATCCGGTTGTTGAAGAGCAGGATCTTCAGGTTCACGTTGCGGCGCAGGGCGTGGATGAGGTGGTTGCCGCCGATGGACAGGGCGTCGCCGTCGCCGGTGACCACCCACACGCTCAAGTCCCGGCGCGATGAGGCGAGTCCGGTGGCGATGGCGGGGGCGCGGCCGTGGATGGAGTGCATCCCGTAGGTGTTCATGTAGTACGGGAAGCGGGAGGAGCAGCCGATGCCGGAGACGAAGACGATGTTCTCTTTGGCCAGGCCGAGTTCGGGCATGAAGCCCTGTACTGCCGCCAGGACGGCGTAGTCCCCGCAGCCGGGGCACCAACGCACCTCCTGGTCGGACTTGAAGTCCTTCATGGACTGCTTGGCCTCGGCCTTGGGCACCAGGGAAAGCGCTTCGATCGTGCTCCCGGCACTCCCGGTACTCCCGGTGCTTTCGGTCTTCGTGTCAGCCATTGATGGCCTCCTTGAGAGCCGTGGCGAGCTGCTCGGCCTTGAACGGCATTCCATTGACCTGGTTGTACGAGACCGCGTCCACGAGGTACTTGGCGCGGAGCAGCGTGGCGAGCTGCCCGAGGTTCATCTCGGGAATCACCACCTTGTCGTAACGCTTCAGGACTTCGCCCAGATTCCGGGGGAAGGGGTTGAGGTTGCGCAGATGGGCCTGCGCCACACTCACACCGACCGCCCGCAGACGACGTACCGCCGCGGTGATGGGGCCGTAGGTCGAACCCCAGCCCAGAACCAGCAATGTGGCGTCGCCACTCGCGTCGTCGACCTCCAGATCGGGCACGGAGATTCCGTCGATCTTGGCCTGGCGGGTGCGGACCATGAAGTCGTGGTTGGCCGGGTCGTACGAGATGTTGCCGGTGCCGTCCTGCTTCTCGATGCCGCCGATGCGGTGTTCGAGGCCGGGCGTGCCGGGGATCGCCCACGGGCGGGCCAGCGTCTGCGGGTCGCGCTTGTAGGGCCAGAAGACCTCGGTGCCGTCGTCCTCGGTGTGATTGTTCCCCGAGGCGAACTGCACGCGCAGGTCCGGGAGTTCATCGGTGTCCGGGATGCGCCACGGCTCGGATCCGTTGGCCAGGTAGCCGTCCGAGAGCAGGAAGACCGGGGTGCGGTAGGTGACCGCGATCCGGGCCGCCTCGATCGCCGCGTCGAAGCAGTCGGCGGGCGTCCGGGGTGCCACGATCGGCACCGGTGCCTCGCCGTTGCGCCCGTACATCGCCTGGAGCAGGTCCGCCTGCTCGGTCTTGGTCGGCAGGCCGGTGGAGGGCCCGCCGCGCTGGATGTCCACGACGAGCAGCGGCAGTTCGAGCGACACCGCGAGCCCGATGGTCTCCGACTTCAGCGCCACCCCCGGGCCCGAGGTCGTGGTCACCGCGAGCGAGCCGCCGAAGGCCGCGCCGAGCGCCGCGCCGATGCCCGCGATCTCGTCCTCGGCCTGGAAGGTCCGCACGCCGAAGTTCTTGTGCTTGCTCAGCTCGTGCAGGATGTCGGAGGCCGGAGTGATCGGATACGAGCCCAGATAGAGCGGCAGGTCCGCCTGCCGGCCCGCGGCGATCAACCCGTACGACAGGGCGAGGTTCCCCGAGATGTTGCGGTAGGTACCGGTCGGGAAGGCTGCGGCGGCCGGGGCGACCTCGTAGGAGACCGCGAAGTCCTCCGTCGTCTCGCCGAAGTTCCAACCCGCGTGGAAAGCGGCGATGTTGGCCTCGGCGATGTCCGGTTTCTTGGCGAACTTCGTGCGCAGGAACTTCTCGGTGCCCGCGGTCGGCCGGTGATACATCCACGAGAGGAGGCCGAGCGCGAACATGTTCTTGCTGCGGCCCGCGTCCTTGCGCGAGAGGTCGAACTCCTTGAGCGCCTCGACGGTGAGTGTCGTCAGCGGCACCGGGTGGACGCTGTAGCCGTCCAGTGAACCGTCCTCCAGCGGCGAGACCTCGTAGCCCACCTTCGCCATCGCCCGCTTGGAGAACTCGTCCGTGTTGACGATGATCTCCGCGCCGCGCGGCACGTCGGCGATGTTCGCCTTCAGCGCGGCCGGGTTCATCGCGACAAGCACGTTAGGCGCGTCGCCCGGCGTGAGGATGTCGTGGTCGGCGAAGTGCAGCTGAAAGGAGGAGACGCCCGGCAGGGTGCCGGCAGGCGCACGGATCTCGGCGGGGAAGTTCGGCAGTGTCGAGAGGTCGTTCCCGAAGGACGCCGTCTCCGAAGTGAACCGGTCGCCGGTGAGCTGCATACCGTCACCGGAGTCACCCGCGAAACGGATGATCACCCGGTCCAGACGGCGTACATCCTTCTCACCAGCAGGCTTGCGCTGCTCTCCGACGACTGTCCCATCGGCCTGCTCGGCTGGGCTACTGACCTGGCTGGTCACTGAACTGGACCTCCCTCGGGCGGCTGAGCGGGAAGGGCTGGGCGACCGGCCTTCCCAAGACCCACCCTACGTCGGTAAGGGTCGCCTACCTGTGGTAGATCGCATGACGGACGCGTTTTTGAGACGCGCTGATGCCCCGATTTGTCATGCTGTGCCTCGCCCCCCGGCCCGTCATGGAAGACGCCCCCACTCATCCTTTGGTTCTAGGACTGTTCTCCGCGCTTCTCCGTCAGTTCTTCGTGCTTCTTCGTGCTTCTTCGCGTTCATGGTGCTGCCGTTGTCTTCGGTGACGCTCAAATGCCGCTGAATCGCTGACAGGGTGTCAGGTCGTTATGAATTCAGGTAGGTGAGGACCGCCAGTACCCGTCGGTGATCCCCGTCACTCTGGGAGAGCCCCAGCTTCAGGAAGATGTTGCTGACGTGCTTCTCCACGGCGCCGTCGCTCACCACCAACTGCCGGGCGACCGCGGAGTTCGTCCGCCCCTCGGCCATCAGACCGAGTACCTCGCGTTCGCGTGGAGTAAGCCCCGCGAGGACATCCTGCTTGCGGCTTCGGCCGAGCAGCTGCGCCACGACCTCCGGGTCGAGCGCGGTGCCGCCCTGCGCGACGCGCACCACCGCGTCCACGAACTCGCGCACCTCGGCGACGCGGTCCTTGAGCAGATAGCCGACGCCGCGGCTGGATCCGGCGAGCAGCTCCGTGGCGTACTGCTCCTCGACGTACTGCGAGAGGACGAGCACCCCGAGGCCCGGGAACTGGTGGCGCAGATGCACCGCGGCCCGCACCCCCTCGTCGGTGTGCGTCGGCGGCATCCGCACGTCGGCGACGACCACATCGGGCAGCGCGCCCGCGGAGGAGAGTTCGTTGATCGTCTTGATCAGCTGGTCCGCGTCGCCCACCCCCGCGACGACGTCGTGCCCGCGGTCGTTCAGCAGCCGGGTCAGGCCCTCCCGCAGCAGCACTGAATCCTCGGCGATGACGACCCGCACTTTGTCCTCCACGTTCACGGCCCCCCGGCATATTCGGTTCTTGTTGTCCCCGACAGGACACCTCAGTATCGCGCGTACTAGGGGGCATTACGGCGTTCGTAGGCAGAACGCTTGTCTGCGTTCCTGCTGGTGTTCCTGCTGGTGTTCCTGCCGGTGTTCCTGTCTGTGTTCGCTTCCGCGTTCGCTCACGGCCGCGGCACGGCGGAACCCACCCGGTCGCCCGGTGTTGCGGGCGACCAAGTGGGTGAGCGAGGTGGGTCCGCCGCTACGCCCGCCAGGGCAGCTCCGCCGTCACGGTCGTCGGTCCGCCCACGGGCGAATTCACGACCAGAATCCCGTCGACCGCGTCGAGCCGCTCGGCGAGCCCCGCGAGGCCGGAACCGCCGGTCACGTCCGCGCCCCCCGCCCCGTTGTCGGAGACCTGGAGCATCAGCCGGTTCTCGACCTGCCAGACGTCGACCGAGCCGCGGGACGCCTGCGCGTGCTTGCTGATGTTCTGCAGCAGCTCGGAGACGGTGAAGTACGCGATGCCCTCGATCGCGGCGGCAGGACGCGCGGGCAGATCCACGTCGACCTGGACCGGGACCGTGCACCGGGCGGCGAGCGAGGAGAGGGCCGCGTCCAGGCCGCGGTCGGTCAGGACCGCCGGGTGGATGCCGCGGGCCAGGTCGCGCAGTTCCTGGAGGGCGACCTTCACCTCGCCGTGTGCCTCGTCCACCATGCGGGCCGCGGCTTCGGGGTCCTCCGTCAGCTTCTCCTTGGCAAGACCCAGATCCATGGCGAGCGCGACCAGGCGGGCCTGCGCCCCGTCGTGCAGGTCGCGCTCGATGCGGCGCAGGTCGGCCGCGGCCGTGTCGACGACGACCCCGCGGTCCGACTCCAGCTCGACGACGCGCGTCGCCAGACTGGAGGGGCCGAGCAGCCCGACGACCATGAGGCGGTCGACGGTGGTCAGGGCCCGGATGATCCAGGGAGCGGCGAGGGTGACGAGCAGGCCGGTGAGAGCGGTGACGCCGATCTCGAACGGGTTGTCTATGAGGACACGGTGCCCGTCGTCGCCGTAGAGCTGGATGCCGTTCTGGCCGCCGTAGACCGGGAAGAGCCACTGCCACAGCGGGTACGTGAGCATCGCCCAGCCGTACGTCCAGAAGATCACCGACACGCCGAAGGAGAAGACCGCCCACGGCATGTGGAGCAGGGAGTAGAGGACGTGCCGCCAGGAGACACCGCTCTTGAGCACGGCGCCCATCCACCCCATCATGCCGCCGCCGTTCTTGGGCCGCAGCGGCTCCGGGTTCGCCACCTCCACGTCGAGCAGCGCCCGCGCCCGCACCCGCTCGAGCGAGCCGAGCCCACGGCAGGCGGCGAGCCCGGCGGCAAGCACCGGGATGCCGATGAACGTGATCAGCAGCCCGACGCCGAGCGACAGCATCGTGACCGCGAACGTGAACGTCACGATGCTGATCGGCAGGCTCAGGAGCACATACCCGAACTCCTTCCAGGCGCGGGCCTCGATCGGCGCGCGCAGCCCGGCGGGGATACGCGACCGACGCTCGTCGAGGTCGGATCCCCGGAACTCCGAACGGTTCATGCGCCCGTACTCCTGTCCGTACTCCGTGGCCATCGGTGTCGTCCGTTTCTGCTCGGTCCGCCCGGTCCGCCCGGTCGTGGGCTGGTCCGGCGTCGTACCTGCTGTGCTGGTCCGGCGTCGTACCTGCTGTGCGGTTTCGGTTGTACCTACAGAGTGCTGGGCGGCGCTGATCCGGACCATGCGGTGCGTAGGTGTCTTGTCCCGGGGGTTTTCCCTACCCTCAGGACGCCCGGAGCCTCCGGGGCCCCCGGGATCCCCGGAGTTCCGGGGGCCCCTGGGCATCGAGATCCCGGTCCCGCCACGGCAGCTCCGCCGTGATCGTCGTGGGTCCGCCCTCCGGCGACTCGATCACGAACAGGCCGTCGACCGCGCCGAGCCGGTCCGCGAGGCCCGCCATGCCCGTGCCCCCGGCCAGGCTCGCGCCGCCCCGGCCGTCGTCCCACACCTGGATGAGCAGCCGCTGGTCGGAGCGCCATACTTCCACGGACGCCGAACGTGCCCCGCTGTGCTTGCTGACGTTCTGCAGCAGCTCGGAGACCGTGAAGTACGCGCTGCCCTCGATCGCGGCCGCCGGGCGCGTCGGCAGATCGGCCGTCACCTTCACCGGGACCGTGCACCGGGCGGCGAGCGAGGAGAGGGCCGCGTCCAGGCCGCGGTCGGTCAGGACCGCCGGGTGGATGCCGCGGGCCAGGTCGCGCAGCTCCTGGAGGGCGACTTTCACCTCGCCGTGTGCCTCGTCCACCATGCGGGCCGCGGCTTCGGGGTCCTCCGTCAGCTTCTCCTTGGCCAGACCGAGCCCCATGGCGAGCGCGACCAGGCGGGCCTGCGCCCCGTCGTGCAGGTCGCGCTCGATGCGGCGCAGGTCGGCCGCGGCCGTGTCGACGACGACCCCGCGGTCCGACTCCAACTCAAGGATGCGCCGCTCCAGTTCGTCGGAGGGCGAGAGCAGTCCGCGCACCATCGCGCGGTCGACGGTGGTCAGGCCGCGCACGACGTAGGGCAGCACGGGCCAGAACACGAAGAGCCCCGTCAGGGTGACGGTGAACGTCACCACTCCCCAGGGCAGCCGCATCACCGAGTACAGCATCGCGCGCCAGCCGACCGGGTCTCTCAGGCTCGACCGCAGCCAGCTGAAGAAGTCGTGCCTGCGCAGCTTCGGCATCGGGCTCGGCTCGTCGACCCACAGCCCGAGCAGCGACCGCGCCCGGGCCCGCTCCTTCTTGCCGAGCAGCCGCGCGCCGAGCAGCGCGCCCGCGAGCAGCGGCAGGCCGATGACCGTCACGGCGAGACCGCTGCCGGCCGCGATCGTCACGACCCCGTAGACGAAACCGGCCACACCGAGCGGGAGGTTGGCGAGGAGGTGCGCGATCTCCTTCCAGGTCTGCCGGTCGTACGCCGCGAAGCGCGCGGGCGGTAGGGACGTGGATGAGGACATGGCGCGTGCGGTCATACGCGCTAGGTTGCACGGCTTGCCGCCGCGGCGCCATGAGGAGGGCCGCCCGGACACTCGGGGGGATAACCCCACCCGTGGGCGCCACCCGTGGGCGCCACGTCATGAGCGATCAGTCCTTGCCGAAGCGTGACGCTCTGCTTACTGCGTCTTTAGCAGGCCCTAGACTCCCGTGCGTACAGATCGTCGAACAGTGATCAGCGATCACCTGTCAGCGATCAGTCGTCAGTCGTCAGTCGTCGGCGGTTCAGCGGGCAGCGGTCAGCGGTCACTGTCTGTGCCAGAGGGCGGCCAGGAAGTTTCAGGGAGTTCAGGGAGTGAGGGGCTGACGTGCACGTGACGAACGTCGCGGCGAGCTACTACCAGTCGTACTCCGTCGTCGGACTGCTCGCCGTCGTCGGCGTGCTGTTCGTCGCTGTCGCCTTCGGCGCGGGGCGGCTGCTCAGGCCCGTCGTACCGACACCCGAGAAGCTCCTGACGTACGAGTGCGGCGTCGACCCGGTCGGCGACGGCTGGGCCCACACCCAGGTCCGCTACTACGTCTACGCGTTCCTCTATGTCATCTTCGCCGTCGACTCGATCTTCCTCTTTCCATGGGCGACGGTTTTCGCCGCGCCCGGCTACGGTGCGACGACGCTGGTGGAGATGTTCATCTTCCTCGGCTTCCTGACCGTGGGCCTGCTGTACGCATACAAGAAGGGCGTCCTCACATGGACGTGACCCCGGAGCCCGTGCTCCTGCCCGAGCCGACATTGCTCCCCACACCCGAGCCGCAGAAGCTCGGCGTGCTGTCCCGCCTCGCACCCGAGCCGATGAAGGTGGTCCTCAACTGGGGCCGCCGGTACTCGTTGTGGGTCTTCAACTTCGGCCTCGCCTGCTGCGCCATCGAGTTCATCGCGGCCTCCATGGCCCGGCACGACTTCATCCGGCTCGGCGTGATCCCGTTCGCGCCGGGTCCGCGCCAGGCCGACCTGATGGTCGTCTCCGGCACGGTCACGGACAAGATGGCTCCGGCCGTGAAGCGCCTGTACGAGCAGATGCCCGAGCCGAAGTACGTCATCTCCTTCGGCGCCTGCTCCAACTGCGGCGGTCCGTACTGGGATTCGTACGCGGTGACCAAGGGCGTCGACCAGATCATCCCGGTCGACGTGTACGTACCCGGCTGCCCGCCCCGTCCCGAAGCGCTGCTCCAGGGCATCCTCAAGCTCCAGGAGAAGATCGCGGCGGAGTCGCTGAGTGAGCGGTACGGCAACGGCAACCGTCCTTCGACGGCGGCGCTCCAGAGCGGTCTGGTGAAGCCGCCGGAGGCCACAACGCAGGGGGAGGGGCAGGCATGAGCGGCTGGCTGCCGAGCCCCGTCGAGGAGCTCTTCGGCGCGGAGGCCACGGCCGACGAGTCGTACGACCTCTTGACGGTCGATGTCCCGCCGAGCTCGTGGATCGCGGCGCTCGAAACCGCGCGTACGACCCTGACCTGCACATATTTCGACTGGCTGAGCGCCGTCGACGAACCGGGCACGGGCTTCCTCGTCTCGGCCCACGTCGTCGCCCTCTCTCCGGTACGCCGCCTCCTCATCCGTACGACCGTCCCGCACGAGGCCCCTGTCCTGCCGACCGCGATCGACGTCTACGCGGGCGCGGCGTGGCACGAGCGCGAGACGCACGAGATGTTCGGCGTCCATTTCGAAGGCCACCCGCACCTGGTGCCGCTGCTCCTCCCTGACACCTTCGAGGGCCACCCCCTGCGCAAGGATTTCGTCCTCGCGGCCCGGGTCGCGAAGGCGTGGCCCGGCGCGAAGGAGCCGGGGGAGTCGGAGCACGGCGGCCCCAAGCGCCGCCAGATGCTGCCTCCCGGCGTACCCGACCCGAACGAATGGGGCCCCCTGAAGGGCCAACTCCCCGCGGCCCCGGCCCGCCCGGCCCGCGGCGCCGCCCGCGCGGCAGGCGACCGTCCTGTCCGCAGGACACGCACGGCGGGCGAGGGCTCGGCGTCCCAGAGCCCGGCGTCCCAGAGCCCGGCGTCCCAGAGCCCGGCAGCGAAGACGCCGCCTGAGGCGAAGCCGTCTGAGAAGACGCCGCCTGAGGCGAAGCCTGAGGTGCCTGAGGTGAAGCCCGACGCACCCGAGGCGACTCCGGTACCCGAGGCGAAGCCCGAGACGACCGAGGCACCCGCGGCCAGTTCCGACGCCCCATGGCACCAGGCACGCCCGGCGTTCGACGGCACGGAGGAACCGGCATCGGCACCGGAACAGGCTTCGGCTGATCCCGATGCGCCCAAGAACACCGACGCACCCGACACCACCGACGCACCCGACACCACCAAGCCCGAGCCCGACACCACCGGCGAGCCCGACACCACCGGCGAAGCCCGCCCAGGAGGCACGGAGTGACCGACGCGCTCGACGTCGCCCTGCGTCTCCTCATCGTCTTCGCCGTCTTCCTCGTCCTGCCCCTGGTCATCGGCCAGACCGAGCACAAGGTGATGGCCCACATGCAGGGCCGCCTCGGCCCCATGTACGCGGGCGGCTTCCACGGCTGGGCCCAGCTCGTCGCCGACGGAGTCAAGTTCGCGCAGAAGGAAGACGTCGTACCGGCCGAGGCCGACCGCCGCATCTTCCAGCTCGCCCCCGCCGTCGCCCTGCTGCCCTACCTCCTGGTCCTCATCGCCATCCCGATCGGCCCGAGCGAAGGCGCCGTCGGTCAACTCGTCGACGCGGGCATCTTCTTCGTGCTCGCGGTGATGGGCGTCGGCGTACTCGGCTCGCTCATGGCGGGCTGGGCGAGCGCCAACAAGTTCTCCCTCCTCGGCGGCCTGCGCACCGCCGCCCAGCTCCTGGCGTACGAACTCCCGATGCTGCTCGCCGCGGCTTCGGTCGCGATGGCGGCCGGGACGGTGTCACTGCCCGGCATCCTCAACGCCTTCGAGTGGTGGTGGCTGCCCTGGCAGATCGTCGGCGCCCTCGTCTTCTTCGTCGCGGGCCTCGCCGAACTCCAGCGCCCGCCCTTCGACATGCCGGTCGCCGACTCGGAGATCATCTTCGGTGCGTACACCGAGTACACGGGCCTGCGCTTCGCCCTCTTCCTTCTCGCCGAGTACGCCGGAATCGTCGTCCTCTGCGGCCTCACCACCGTCCTCTTCCTCGGCGGCTGGCACGGCCCCTGGGGCGCTGACGGCCTCGGCTGGGTCTGGACCCTCCTGAAGACGGCGGTGCTCGCCTTCGTCGTGATCTGGCTACGCGTCAGTTACCCCCGTCTCCGCGAGGACCAGCTCCAGAAGCTCTCCTGGACCCTCCTCGTCCCGCTCGCCCTCGCGCAGATCGCGCTCACCGGAATCGTGAAGGTGGCGATCAACTAATGCCTCCGATCCCTGGCAGCGGCCTGGCCAAGGGCCTCGCCGTCACCCTCCGCACGATGACGAAGAAGACCGTCACCGAGCAGTACCCGGAGCACCAGCCCGAACTCCCGCCCCGCACCCGAGGCGTCATCGGGCTCTTCGAGGAGAACTGCACGGTCTGCATGCTCTGCGCCCGGGAGTGCCCGGACTGGTGCATCTACATCGACTCCCACAAGGAGACGGTCCCGCCGGCCGTCGAGGGCGGCCGCGAGCGCAGCCGCAACGTCCTCGACCGCTTCGCCATCGACTTCTCCCTCTGCATGTACTGCGGCATCTGCATCGAGGTCTGCCCCTTCGACGCACTGTTCTGGTCCCCCGAGTTCGAGTACGCCGAGACCGACATCCACGAACTCACCCACGAGCGCGACAAACTCCGCGACTGGATGTGGACGGTCCCCGCCCCGCCGGCCCTGGACCCCGCGGCCGAGGACCCCAAGGAGATCGTCACCGCCCGCAAGGCGGCGGAGAAGCTGGCCGCGGCCCAGGAAGCCGAAGCAGCCGGACCGGAGGGATCCGCGTGAACCTCGCGGCCAACGCCCCCCAAGGCTTCCTCTCCCCGACGGGAGTCGAGATCGCCTTCCTCCTGGTCGGCCTCGTCACCCTCGGCTCGGCGATCGTCACCGTCACCACCAAGCAGCTGGTGCACGCCGCCCTGTGGCTCGTGGCGACGCTCGGCGGTCTGGCCGTCGAGTACCTCCTGCTCACCGCCGAGTTCATCGCCTGGGTGCAGGTCCTGATCTATGTCGGCTCCGTCGTCGTCCTCCTTCTCTTCGGGCTGATGCTGACGCGGGCCCCCATCGGCCGCTCCCCGGACGCCGATTCGGGCAACCGTCCGGTCGCGCTCGCGGTGGCCGTCCTCGCGGCCGCCGCCCTGGTCTGGGTCGTCGTCGACGCCTTCCGGACGACCTGGATCGACCTCGACCGCGCCGCCGACGAGGCCCAGGGCTCCACCGGCGTGACCGGAAAGTTCCTCTTCCAGCACTGGGTGCTGCCCTTCGAGGCCCTTTCGGTCCTGCTCCTCGCCGCCCTGGTCGGCGCGATCGTCCTCTCCCGCAGGAACGCCCGCATGACCCGCTTGACCCGCCTGAACGACACCCCCGGTGCCCCCCGCACGACCGGTGCCCCCCGCACGACCGGTGCCCCCAGCGACGCCCCCAGCGACAAGGAGCAGCGCTGATGCACCTCGCCTATCCCGCAGTCCTGGCCGCCCTCCTCTTCTGCGTAGGCCTGTACGGAGTACTCGCCCGCCGCAACGCGATCCTGGTCCTGATGTCCGTCGAGCTCATGCTCAACGCCGTCAACCTCAACCTGGTCGCCTTCGACGTCTGGCTCCGCGACGCCCTCCACTCCGGCCAGGCCCTGACCCTCTTCACCATCGCCATCGCGGCCGCGGAGATCGGCATCGGCCTCGCGATCGTCCTGGCGGTCTACCGCAACCGCGGCTCCGCCGCCGTCGACGAACTCCGCGACACCGCCGAGGGCCCCGACGACGACGCCGAGGACGCCGAGGAAGCCGTCGGCGAAGAGCCCGCCCCGGCACAGAAGGCTGAGGCCACCGCGTGACCACGACCACCCTCGCCGTACTCGTCCCCCTCCTGCCGTTCCTCGGCGCGGTCGCCGGTCTGCTGCTCGGCCGCACCGTCCCCGGTCTCGTACGCCCCCTCGCGGTGCTGCCCACCCTGGCGGCGCTGGTCATCGCCGTCCTGGTCGCCGCCCGCCACGGCGGCGGCGCCGACATCGAGTCCGCCACCGAGCTCACCCCGACCGGCTCGATCCCCATCGAACTCGCCCTGCACATCGACGGCTTCGCCGCCCTGGTCGCCGTCCTGGTCGGCGTCGTCGCCTCCTGCGTGCAGATCTACTCGACGGGCTACCTGCGCGACGACTCGCGCTACCCCTCGTACGCCGCTCTCGTCTCCCTCTTCACCTCCGCGATGCTGCTCGTCGTCTACTCCGGCGACCTGATGGTGCTCCTGGTCGGCTGGGAGATCATGGGCATCTGCTCGTACTTCCTCGTCGGCCACTACTGGGAGACGCCCGAAGCCCGCGCGGCCTCCCTCAAAGCCTTCCTGGTCACCAAGCTCGGCGATGTCCCCTTCCTGATCGGCCTGTTCGCGCTCGCCGTCGACACCGGCTCGTTCCGCATCACGACCGTCCTCGCGACGGTCGCGGGCGGCGGCCTCGACCATCCGACGCTGATCGCCCTGCTGCTCCTCGCCGGTGTGGCGGGCAAGTCCGCGCAGTTCCCGCTGCACACCTGGCTGCCCGACGCGATGGCCGGCCCCACCCCCGTCTCCGCGCTCATCCACGCCGCGACGATGGTCGCCGCCGGTGTCTACTTCGTGGCCCGGCTCCTCCCCGTCTTCGCCGTGTCGGCGGCGGCGATGGTCGTCCTCGCCGTGATGGCCGCCGTCACGATGGCGGGCTCGGCGCTCGCCGCGATCGCCCAGGACGACATCAAGCGCGTCCTCGCGTACTCGACGATCGGCCAGCTCGGCTATCTGACCGGCGCCCTCGCCGTCGGTGACCGCGGTGCCGCCGTCTTCCACCTCCTGTCGCACGGCGCCTTCAAGGCGCTCCTCTTCCTCGGCGCGGGCGTGATCATCCACGCCGCCGGCACCAACTCCCTCGCCGCGATGTCCCGCATGAAGGGCCTGCGCGACCGCGTCCCCGACGCCTTCTGGACGATGACCGTGGCGCTCCTCGCGCTCGCCGCGATCCCGCCGTTCAGCGGCTTCTTCTCCAAGGAAGCCGTCCTGGGCGCCGCCGAGCACGCGGCCACAGGACACTCCGAGACGGCCCCCGTCGCGGCGGGCTGGATCGTCCTGGTCGCCGGTCTGCTGACCGCCCTCCTCACCGCCGCCTACGCGACGCGTCTGTGGCTGCTCGCCTTCAACGGCAGGGGCCCCGAAGCCCCCGACCACGGAAGGCAACCCGTCGCGATGACCTCCGTGCTCTGGGTGCTCGCCGTGCCCTCACTCGCCTTCGGCCTCACCGTCGGCGCCCTGCCGAAATGGTTCGACGGCCACTCGCTCACCCCGACCCTCACCACCTCCGTACTCGGTACGGGATTCGCCCTCGTCGGCGGGCTCGTCACGTACGGCGCGTGGCGCCACACCACGGCGCTTGCCGACCGTCACCCGATGGGCGCGGTCGCCGCCGACACGGGATCCGGAGCCGACGGAGGCCTGGTCGAAGCCGAGGCGATCGCCACGCACACCCCCGCCTACGGAGACGTGGCCGCCGCCCACGACCCGGCCGACCCCGGCCGCCTCCTGCTCGGCCCGCTGCACCGGCACGCCGCCGTCGGCTTCCACCTCGACGCCGTCTACGCCGCCCTGTTCGTGCGCCCCGTCCAGGCCGCCGCGGGCCTCGTCCGGTTCCTCGACCGCGAGGTCGTCGAGACGTACGTACGCGGCGCGGGCACCGCACCCCGCTGGCTCGGCGCGGCCGTACGCCGCGCGCAGACCGGCAATGTGCAGACCTACCTGAGCGCGCTGCTCGCAGGCACCGTCGTCCTGGCTGTCGCCGCCGTCCTCGTCGCCACCGTCGGAGCGTGAGCAGCCGTGATCGATATCAGTGAATCCGTGATGCAGCTTCTTCTGGCGTTGATCGTGGTCGGCCCGCTCATCGGCGCCGTGGCCGCCCTGCTCCCGGCCCCGCCCGGACTGAAGGGGAAGTCACCGGACCAGGCCGTGCTGCGCCACGGCGTGATCGTGACCGGCGCGATCCTCATCGCCGCGATCGTCCTGGCACTCGGCTTCAACCATGACCAGCCGTCAAAGATGCAGGCCACGACCGATATCAGCTGGATCCCCGCACTCGACGTGCGCATCCACCTCGGCATCGACGGCATCTCGCTCCCCCTCCTGGTCCTGACCGCGCTGCTGACCTTCCTCTGCGCGCTGTACTCCTACTTCAAAATGCCCGCGGGCCCGTCTCCCAAGGCATTTGTCGCGCTGATCCTCGTGCTCGAGTCCGGCACCCTCGCGACCTTCGCCGTCCTCGATCTGCTGCTGTTCTTCCTGGCGTTCGAGATGGTCCTCATCCCGATGTACTTCCTCATCGCCCGCTGGGGCGGCGCCCAACGAACCCAAGCGGCTTGGAAGTTCATCCTCTTCACCCTGCTCGGCTCCGTCGTGATGCTGCTCGGTCTCCTCCTCGTCGGCCTCAAGTCCGGCACATTCGACATGGTGGCACTCGCCACTGACAACGGCCGGGGCCTGAGTGCATCCGTGCAGGTCATCGCCGTTCTGGCGATCGGGATCGGGCTCGCGGTCAAGACGCCGATGTGGCCGCTGCACAGCTGGCTGCCGGACGCGCACACCGCCGCGCCCACCGTCGGCTCGGTCCTGCTGGCCGGCGTGATGCTGAAGATGGGCACGTACGGATTCGTCCGGATCCTGCTGCCGATCACGCCCGACGGCATGCACACCTTCGCGCCGTACCTCGCGGCCTTCGCCGTCGTCGGGATCATCTACGGTTCGCTCGCCTGCCTGGCCCTGGCCAAGCAGGGCGCGAAGGGCGACCTCAAGCGCCTCATCGCGTACTCGTCCGTGGGCCACATGGGCTTCGTGCTGCTCGGCATCTCGACGATGAGCCCGACCGGCGTGAACGGCGCGCTGTTCGCCAACATCGCGCACGGCCTCATCACCGGCCTGCTGTTCTTCCTCGTCGGCGCGCTGAAGGACCGCACCGGCACCAGCGACCTCGACACCCTCGCGCAGGAATCGGGCGCCGCGCTCTACGGCAAGGCACCCCGCCTCGGCGGCCTCCTCGCCTTCGGCGCCGTCGCCTCGCTCGGCCTGCCGGGCCTGGCCGGGTTCTGGGGCGAAATGCTCGCGCTGTTCGGCGCGTTCAAGCCCGCCGACGGCCTCAGCCGCCCCGCCTTCCTCACCTTCATGGCGATCGCCGCCTTCGGTACCTTGCTCACCGCCGCGTACATGCTCGTCGTCGTACGCCGTGTCTGCATGGGCCCGATGCCCCAGGGCGCCGCCAAGACGGAAACCCCGGCGCTCGCCGATGTCCAGGGCTATGAGTTCGCCGCCTGGACCCCGCTCGTCGCCCTCACCGTCCTCGCCGGACTCTGGCCCGCCGCTCTGCTCGGCCTCACCGACCCGGCCGTGCAGCAGCTCCTCTCAGGAGGCAAGTCGTGACCGTGGCCGTCGAAAGCGCCGCCAGTGTCGTCCAGTCCGTCGACTGGCTCGCGATCGCTCCGCCCACCATCGCGGCGGTCGTCGGTCTCCTCGTGCTCGTCGCCGACCTCTTCGTGGGCGACAAGAAGAAGGCGCTGCTCGGCTGGATCTCCGTGGCGGGTCTCGCCGTCGCCGCACTCTCCCTGCTGCCGATCCTGAACGACGACCGCTCGACGTTCTGCCTGACCGGCGGGGACGCCTGCAGCTACACCGCCGACCGTTTCACGCTCGTCATCCAACTGCTCGTACTCGGCGGCGCTTTGCTGGCCGCGCTGCTCTCGATGAGCGCGCTCAAGGACGCGAACGGCACGGAGAAGGAACTCCCCGAAGGGGAGTTCTGGTTCCTGCTGCTCTCCTCCGCCGCGGGTGCCGCGCTGCTGCCCGCCTCACGTGACCTGGCGACCCTCGTCGTCGCCCTCGAAGTCGCCTCGCTGCCCGCCTTCGCGCTCGTCGGCCTCAGGCACGGCGACAAGCGGTCCTCCGAAGCGGCCCTGAAGTTCTTCCTCTCGTCCGTCACCGCGACCGCCGTGACGCTGATGGGCGTCAGCTTCGTGTACGCCGCGACCGGGACCATGCACCTCACCGAGATCGCCGACGAGCTCCGGCACGTCGACGGGCAGCTGGACACGCTCGCCCAGGCCGGCGTCGCCCTCACCCTCGTCGGCTTCGCCTTCAAGGTCGCCGCCGTGCCCTTCCACTTCTGGGTGCCCGACACCTACGTGGGCGCGCCGCTGCCGGTCGCCGCCTATCTCTCCGTAGTAGGTAAGGCGGTCGGCTTCACCGGCCTGATCCTCGTCACCGTCGTCGCGTTCCCCTCGTACGCGGACGTGTGGGGCCCGGCGCTCGCCGTGCTCGCCGCCCTCACCATGACCGCGGGCAACGTGGCGGCACTGCGCCAGCAGGCCACGCGCGCGTACAGCGCGGTACGCCTGCTCGCCTGGTCCTCTGTGGGCCAGGCGGGATACCTCCTGGTGCCGATCGCCGCAGCCGGATACGCCGACAACCCCGCGGAGGCCGAGAAGGCCGTCGGCTCCACCGTCGCGTACGCCCTGATGTACGCGGCCGTGAACCTCGGAGCCTTCGCCGTCGCCGCGCTCGTCGGCAGGACCCAGCGCCTGAACCGCGTCAGCGACTACCGAGGCCTGTACTCCAGGAGCCCCCTCGCGGCCCTGGTGCTCGGCTTCTTCCTGCTCTGCCTCGCGGGCCTGCCGCCGGGCATCATCGGCCTCTTCGCGAAGGTCACCGTCTTCTCGGCGGCGGTCGACGCGGGCCTGGGCTGGCTCGCCGTGGTGATGGCCGCGAACGTGGTCATCGCGCTCTTCTACTACCTCCAGTGGACCGCGCTGCTGTTCCGCGCCCCCGAGGGCGAGCCGGTCAAGCACCGCGTCCCGGCTCCCCTGACGGCGGCCATCGCCCTGACCGCGGTCCTCGGCATCGCCCTCTCCGGAGCGCCGCAACTCGTCCTGAGGTTCTCCGACACCGGCCTCTTCTGACGCGACCCGGTCTCCGCAAGGGCCGCTCGGCCATCACCCGAGCGGCCCATATGCCCCTGCATCGCTCCTGCGCGCACAAGGGAACTAGTGCCTGCCGCCTGGCGTTGACCAGTACGGGAGGGTCCACTGAAGAGTGGAAGCACCAGTAGACAGAGGGTTCCCCCACGCACCACAGGAGGGCGTACCGTGCACCGACGGACCAACGGGCTGAAGACCGCCGTACTCCTCGGGGGACTGTCCGCTCTCATTCTCGTCATCGGCAGTTTCTTCGGGCGTACGGGCTTGATCGTCGCGCTTTTCGTGGCGCTCGGCACCAATGCGTACGCGTACTGGAACAGCGACAAGCTCGCCCTGCGTGCCATGCGAGCGCGCCCGGTGAGCGAATTCGAGGCACCCGCGCTGTACCGCATGGTCCGCGAGCTCTCCACCCAGGCCCGCCAGCCCATGCCCCGCCTCTACATCTCGCCCACCGAGGCGCCGAACGCGTTCGCGACGGGCCGCAATCCGCGCAACGCGGCGGTGTGCTGCACCGACGGCATCCTGCGTCTCCTGGACGAGCGCGAGCTGCGGGGCGTCATCGGACACGAGCTCAGCCATGTCTACAACCGCGACATCCTGATCTCGTCGGTCGCGGGCGCACTCGCCTCGGTGATCATGTTCCTGGTCAACTTCGCCTGGCTGATCCCTGTCGGCAGGTCGAACGACAACGACGGACCCGGCATTTTCGGCATGCTCCTGATCATGCTCCTGGGCCCGCTTGCCGCCTCCGTCATCCAACTCGCGATCAGCCGCTCCAGGGAGTACGAGGCCGACGCGTCAGGCGCGCAGCTCACGGGGGACCCACTGGCCCTCGCGAGCGCCCTGCGTAAGCTCGACGCGGGCACGAAGCAGCTTCCGCTGCCGCCCGAGCCACGCATCGAGACGGCAAGTCACATGATGATTGCGAACCCTTTCCGTCCGGGGCAGGGCATGTCCAAGATGTTCTCCACGCATCCGCCGATGGCGGAGCGCATTGCCCGGCTCGAGCAGATGGCAGGTCGCCACCAGTGAAGACAATCCTCAACGTCATATGGCTAGTCCTGTGCGGCTTCTGGATGTTCCTCGCCTACCTCCTGGCGGGGGTGCTCCTGTGCATCACGATCATCGGCATCCCGTTCGGCCTCGCCAGCTTCCGGATAGGCCGCTATGCCCTGTGGCCCTTCGGCTACACGACAGTTGAGCGCCGCGACGCGGGCGCGGCGTCCTGCGTCGGCAACGTCCTGTGGCTGGTCCTCGCGGGCTGGTGGCTCGCGATCGGCCACATCGTCACCGGATTCCTTCTCTGCGTCACGATCATCGGGATCCCGCTGGGCGTCGCCAACTTCAAGCTGATCCCGGTGTCGTTGATGCCGCTCGGCCGCGAAATCGTCCGCACGGACCAGCCGTTCGCGGCGCGCTAGCGCGCGTGCCGGGTGCGATGCCACGGCATCGCACCCGTGTGTCGTACGCCGCACCCGGCTGATCACCGCAACCGCGCCCTGCCCCCGTGACGTCCTTCAGGAGGACAGCACAGAGAGGGGCAGGTTCACCGCATGGGCATCATCAGCTGGATCGTTCTGGGGCTGCTCGCCGGTGCCATCGCCAAGGTCCTGCTGCCCGGCCGTGACCCGGGCGGTTTCATCGGCACGACCGTCATCGGCATCGCGGGCGCCTTCATCGGCGGCTGGTACTCCGCCCGCTATCTCGACCGCCCGATATCCAACGACTTCTACGACGGCCCGACGTGGGTGGCGGCGATCGGCGGCTCACTCGCCCTGCTCGTCGTCTACCGCCTCCTCTTCGGCCACTCACGCCGCTGAGGCCACGCGCGCCGCTCGAGGCGCCAATCCCCCGATCTGCGGCCAGCAGCAAGGGCGGGCACCCGACGCGGGTGCCCGCCCTCCGCTCGTCGTACGACGAGAAGCCACCAGTACTAACTGGCGGCAGACGACTACTGACGACTACCGACGACTACCGGTAATTCGCGAACTGCACATCGAAGTCGAAGTCCTGCCCCTTGACCAGCGCCTGTACGGCCTGCAGGTCGTCGCGGCTCTTCGAGCTGACGCGCAGCTCGTCGCCCTGGACCTGCGCCTTGACGCCCTTCGGGCCCTCATCGCGGATGATCTTGGCGACCTTCTTCGCGTTCTCCTGGGAGATGCCCTCTTCGATCGAGGCGAAGATCTTGTACTCCTTGCCGGACAGCTGCGGCTCACCCGCGTCCAGCGACTTCAGCGAGATGCCGCGCTTGATCAGCTTGGACTGGAAGATGTCGAGGATCGCCTTGACCCGCTCCTCACCGTTCGCCTCCATCAGGATCTTCTCGCCGGACCAGGCGATCGAGGCACCCGTGCCCTTGAAGTCGTAGCGCTGCGAAATCTCCTTGGCGGCCTGGTTGAGGGCGTTGTCGACCTCCTGCCGCTCGACCTTCGAGACGATGTCGAAACTGGAGTCGGCCATGTCCTGTGGCTCCTTGTATCGGGGTCTGCGTACTCAGCTCGTGCACGGCCTTCGGTCCCTGGCCGCATCCGCAAAGCCTAGCCACCACCCCCGCGCCGGGCACTGATCAATCGGGTGGCGAAGCACCCCTACGTATCGGGTATCGTTTACGTCGTTGCCACGGAGCGCCGCACCAAGCGGTCGATTCCAGGCAGCGACCCAGGCGGTGTGCCCGAGCGGCCAAAGGGAGCAGACTGTAAATCTGCCGGCTCAGCCTTCCCAGGTTCGAATCCTGGCGCCGCCACACGAAGGAGACCCTCTCCGATCTTGCGGAAACGCAAGTCGGAGGGGGTCTTTTCGTGCGCTGAGGCCATGTCGTCCATGTCGTCAGCGTCATCCGCGGCCTCGCGCCGCAGGAACTGCCCCGAGTGCCGCCGTGAAATCGCCGTCGTCGGGGGTCGGTTCGCCCGCCATGATCCGCCGGGTCAGCGCGGCAGCGGTGATCTCGTCTCCTGCCCGGGGTCGCGCAGGCAGGCCCTGCTGGGTGCCGCACAGCCCGCTCTGGACGGTTACGTGGTCCCGGACTTCCCCGGTCAGCTTCCGCTGTTCTGAGGCGCTCTCGCGGGCTTTCAGGGCTTCTGTGGGGCCTGTGTGGGGTCACGGCTGCCGTACGTCCATCCGGCTCACCAGGCCGTCGACGCGGAACGTGTAGACGTGCTCGACCGTCGTCGGCGCCCAGTGATCGCCTGTCTCGTCCCGCAGCCCGGGCCGCACGGTCGCCACGACGCGCCGCCCGTCGTCGTCGAGCCGCAGCCGCTCCAGGTGCACCAGTGGGTGCATCACCGCGAACTGCCGTGCCCAGTAGGCGCGGACCGCCGTGATGCCCCGGGCGCGGGTGTTGTCCAGGAGGTTCGGCCAGTCCACGTCCGGTGCCAGGGAGCGGGGGATGAACGCGTCGCGCTCTTCGGTACTGAAGACGGCGTACATCCGCCGCAGGAGGGCCTCGCGCGCGGCGGGCACCTGGGAAGCGGGCATGGCGTTCCTCACGTAGGCGGCAGTTCAAGACAAGCACCGCCACGCGCGCGGGACATCCCTCAGGAGACCGACTTAACCGACTTAGGAAGCTGACTTCGCCGTACGGACGTCAGTTCCCGTCAGTTCCCGCCCAAGAGCGGGCGTCAGTTGCCCGCTACGGACTTGACCGCCACGGACACCGGCGTGGACCCGCTGATCAGCTCCAGCGTCAGGCCTGCCGTCGCCGACGAGTCGACGAGCTCCGCGAGCACCGCGGCCACGTCGTCACGCGGGATCGGCCCGCGTCCGGTCGACACCTCCAGGCGTACGAGACCGGTGCCCGCGTCGTCCGTCAGCATCCCGGGGCGCAGGATCGTCCAGTCCAGGTCCTTGCGGGCGCGTACGGAGGCGTCGGCCTCGCCCTTGGCCCGCAGATAGGCGTCGAAGATCTCGTCGCCCTCGTGCGCGGGGTCGGCGCCCATCGACGACACGACGACGTAGCGCCGCACGCCGGCGCGTTCCGCCGCGTCGGCGAAGAGCACGGCGGCGTCGCGGTCCACGGTGTTCTTGCGGTCGGCTCCGCTGCCCGGCCCCGCGCCCGCCGCGAAGACGGCCGCGTCGGCGCCTTCCAGAAGCCCGGCGACCTCGTCGACGGATGCCGATTCCAGGTCGCACAGCGCTGCTTCGGCACCCGCGGCCCGCAGGTCGCCTTCCTGTCCGGCTCTGCGGACGAGGCCTACGACCTCGTCACCCCGCGCGGCGAGCAGCCGCTCGAGCCGCAGCGCGATCTGACCATGACCTCCAGCGATGACAATGCGCATGTCTCCGACCGTACGACAGCTCCCGCATGATCGCCCCGCGCACGCGGGAGCACGGCCGGAAGCGTCACCCGCCCTCAGGAAGGTTCTGCCGCCCTCAGGACGGCTCCGCGCCCTTCGGTCGTCCTCCCGGGCCCGCTCCCTTCGAGCGGCCTTGGCGTGGCAGGTCGAGGGCCACGGCGGCTGCCGAATCGCAGTACTCCCGCACCGCGCTCGTCCGTGCCACCACGCGCCCCCGGTGCACCACGATGCGGCTGTACGCGAGCGAGAGCGCCCCTGCGAGATGATCGCCGCGCACCGCGAGCAGCTCGGCGGGGAAGCCCGCCTCCACGCGCACTTGGGGAAGCCCCAGCGCGGCCCGTGCCGCGGTGCTCACCGCGCCGTACGCGTCATCGGGGCGCAGCCCGCACCGTGAGGCCAGCAGATAGGCGGCCTCCAGCGGATCCCCGCGCCCCACGGGGTTCGACACGTCCCGCATGGCCCCGCTGCCCGCGGCGACCCGCACACCGGCCGCCCGAAGCAGCCGGACCGGCGCCACGGCGCCTCGTCGCTCCACGCTTCCGCACCCGCCCTGCGGCAGGCACACCACCGTCACGCCGGCCGCCGCCAGCTGTTCCGCCGTACGGGCGGCCACGTCCGACGGCAGCCGCCCGAGTCCGCCGCACGGCCCGATCGTCACCCCGGGCCGCAGCCCGCCCGCCATCGCCGCGAACCGCCCGAGCCGCGCCGAATCGCTGGCGTCCGTGTGCAGGTCGACGGGGCAGCCGTGCTCGGCGGCGACCTCGAGCACCGCCTCCACGTACCCGGTCGGATCAGGGTCGAGGTCTGGGCAACCGCCCACTACGGAGGCGCCCATCTTCACCGCGTCCCGCAGCATCGCGAGCCCGTCGGCACCGGCCACCCCGGTCAGTAGCCGCGGCACGGCGACGGCCGTCAGGTCGACAAGGCCGCGCAGCGAACGCCGGGCCTGCAGCACTGCCTCCATCGAGGTGAGCCCCGGTACGTCACCGATCCGAACGTGCGAGCGCAGCGCCGTCGCGCCGTGCCCGAGCTGCAGCAGGGCGGCCTCGGTGGTCCGGCGCTGGACGTCGGCGAGTTCGTACGAGACCGGGCCCTCCGCGTCCGCGGACAGTGCCGTGTCGCTGTGCGCGTGCGGTTCGGCCGCGGCCGGCAGCAGGAGGTAGCCGCCGAGGTCCACGCGCGCGGACTGCGCGGTCAGGCTGCCCGCCGTACCGACCGCCTCGATGCGTCCGGAGCCGAGCCGCACGTCCACGGTCCGGCCGTCGGTCAGCCGGGCGCCACAGAGGAGCAGCGCCGTGGCGTCGGTGTCATCACCCGAGGAACCGGAAGAGCCGGAGGAGCCCGAGGAGCCGGAAGGGCCGGAGGAGTGGGGCTGCGGCTGACTGTCGGGCATCGCGCTCCTGAGGTTCGGGGGCGGCTGCGGGCGTGGCGTCGTCCGGGGCGGAGGCGCCCGGGAGCACGACGTCCAAGATCACGCAACGTGGGTCGAGCCTATGGCGACGACCGGCCCTCTTCGAGGAGGCGCGAAATAGTCGTACCGGTGTGGTGCGGGGCTACGAGGAGGTGAGGTGCGGGGCTACGAAGAGGTGTTGCGCGGGCCCTCAAGGGGCGTTGCGCGTGTTCCGAAACGGAGTGGTGCGGTGCTCCGAAACGGAGTGGTGCGGTGCTCCGAAGAGGCGCGGTGCGGTGCTCCGAAGCGGAGTGGCCCGAGGGTCCGAACACCGCCGCGCCGCGAGGGTCCGTACCGCCGCGGCCTGAGGGGTTGTACTGCCCCGGCCTGAGGCTCCGCACCGCCCCGCCCCAAGGGGCCGAACCGGTGTGGCGCGAGGCGCAGAAGTGACGTGGTGAGGCGGCCGGGACGCATGCCTAGATCCCCCTGGACAGCCCCGGCGAAACGGATTTGGGCGATCGGCGACCGACCGTGTAATGTCTTCATCGCTCGCCCCAATAGCTCAGTCGGTAGAGCGTCTCCATGGTAAGGAGAAGGTCTGCGGTTCGATTCCGCATTGGGGCTCTGGTGTCGGTTGATCCTCGCCTTCGGGCGAGGGGATCTGGCATCACAGCGGTGTAGCTCAGTCGGTAGAGCAAGCGGCTCATAATCGCTGTGTCACCGGTTCAAGTCCGGTCACCGCTACTGAATTGGTAGCCGATTGTGGGGTCGGACCTTCGATCGGCTACTATTTTTTTGCGTTCATCCGTCCATCCGTCCGTCAAGGAGCACTCACGTGGCTGCCACAGACGTCCGCCCGAAGATCACGCTGGCCTGCGTGGAGTGCAAGGAGCGGAACTACATCACCAAGAAGAACCGGCGTAACGACCCGGACCGTCTTGAGATGAAGAAGCACTGCCCGCGCTGCAACGCGCACACTGCGCACCGCGAAACGCGCTAGATACAGGCTCGTACACGAGGCCGTCCCCGATTCTGGGGGCGGCCTCGCGTCGTTTACCCATACCTGCAGGAGGTACCGAGTCCATGGCGCTCGACCAGTCCTTCGTGGGGCGGTCCTACCCGCCCACCGATCCCTATGAGGTCGGCCGGGAGAAGATCCGTGAGTTCGCCGAGGCGGTGGGCGACGCCAATCCCGCGTACACCGACGCGGAGGCCGCCAAGGCATTCGGGCACCCCGATGTGATCGCCCCGCCGACTTTTGTGTTCGCCATCTCGTTCAAGGCCGCGGGCAAGGTCATCGAGGACCCGCAGCTGGGGCTCGACTACAGCCGCGTCGTGCACGGGGACCAGAAGTTCGCGTACACCCGCCCGGTGCGTGCGGGGGACCGGCTCAGGGTCACCTCGACCATCGAGGCCATCAAGTCGATGGCGGGCAACGACATCCTGGACATCCGCGGCGAGGTCCACGACGAGGCCGGCGAGCACGTCGTGACGGCCTGGACCAAGCTCGTCGCGCGTGCGGCGGAGCCCGCGGCAGAGGGAGCCTGAGTCGATGACCGCCAAGATTTCGTACGACAGCGTCGAGGCCGGTACCGAGCTGACGGCCCAGAGCTTCCCCGTGACACGCGCCACACTCGTGCGGTACGCGGGCGCCTCCGGAGACTTCAACCCGATCCACTGGAACGAGAAGTTCGCAGTCGAGGTCGGCCTGCCCGACGTCATCGCGCACGGCATGTTCACCATGGCCGAGGCGATCCGTGTGGTGACGGACTGGGTGGGCGACCCGGCCGCCGTCGTCGAGTACGGCGTGCGCTTCACCAAGCCCGTCGTGGTCCCGAATGACGACAAGGGCGCGCTGATCGAGGTCAGCGCCAAGGTCGCGGTGAAGCTCGACGACAACCGGGTCCGGGTGGACCTGGTGGCGAAGAGCGGGGACCAGAAGGTTCTTGGCATGTCCCGGGCCGTGGTCCAGCTCGCCTGACCTTCGCAAGGCGCGAACCTGACCTTCGCAGGGCACGAACCTGACCTTCGCAGGGCACGAAGGGGTAACAGAACTGGCAGGGGTAGGGGGCATTCGCAATGGGCGGGTGCCCCTTACCGCTGTAGCCGAGCCCCTGTGCGGCGTCCTCTTGACTTAGGTAGTGATTGGCCACTAACTTAATCGTATGGTCAGGATGAGTGCAGAGGAGCGACGCGAGAGTGTCATCCGCGCGGCGATGATCGAGTTCGCCCGCGGCGGCTTCAACGGCACGTCCACCGAGGTGATCGCCAAGCGGGTGGGCGTCTCGCAGCCGTATCTCTTCCGCCTCTTCCCGGGGAAGGAGGCCATCTTCCTCGCTGCGTCCAGGCGTTGCTGCCAGGAGGTCACCGAGGTCTTCAGGAAGGCGTCCGAAGGGCTCGAGGGGGAAGAGGCCTTGCATGCCATGGGTGAGGCCTACCGGGCACTCATCGCCGACGACCCGGACATGCTGCTCATGCAGATGCAGATGTACGTCGCCGTGGCCTCCGCGGAGGCGTCCGGTGACCGGGAGTTCGGTGAAGCGCTGCGGGCCGGCTGGATGGAGATCTACGACACAGTCCGCCTCGCGCTGGGGGTGGACGTCGGCGAGACGACGCAGTTCCTTGCGCACGGGATGCTGATCAACGTCCTGGTGTCGATGGGCTTCCAGTCCGACCATCGGGTGTGGACCGGTTTGCACGACTCGGGGCAGCCCAAGAGCTGAGCCGGGCCGAGCCGAGCCGCGAATGTCAGGGGGATGCGTATTTTTGCGCCCACAAAAGTTAGTAATCAATAACTAATCAATATGCTAACCACAGGGGAAGCAATGTCACTGCAGGCAGCACGGCGCGGGGGAGCAGGCTGGGCCCTCGCCATCACCAGCGTCGCCGGATTCATGGCGGCCCTCGACAACCTCGTCGTCACCACCGCCCTGCCCGCCATCCGCGAGGATTTCGGGGGAGAACTGCACGACCTCGAATGGACGGTGAGCGCGTACACCCTCACCTTCGCCGTGCTGCTGATGTTCGGGGCCGCCCTGGGCGACCGCTTCGGGCGCCGCAAGCTCTTCATCACCGGTCTCGCCATCTTCACCGGAGCCTCCGCCGCCGCGGCCCTCGCGCCCGGCATCGAGGCACTGATCGCCGCCCGCGCGGTCCAGGGCGTCGGCGCCGCGATCATGATGCCGTTGACGCTGACCCTCCTGACGGCGGCCGTTCCGGTGGCCAAGCGCGGGATGGTGTACGGGATCTGGGGCGCCGTCAACGGCCTCGCGGTCGCCAGCGGTCCGCTCATCGGCGGCAGCCTCACCGAACACGTGTCCTGGCAGTGGATCTTCTGGCTGAACGTCCCGCTCGGCGTCGCACTGCTCCCGCTGGCCCGGCTGCGCCTCTCCGAGTCGTACGGCACCGGGGCGCCGCTCGACATCGCCGGGACACTGCTGGCGAGCGGCGGACTCTTCGGCATCGTCTACGGGCTGATCCGCGGCAACATCGACGGCTGGACCAGTGCTCCCGTCCTCACCGGCCTGATCGCGGGCGCCGCGCTGCTCGGCGGCTTCGTCCACCACGGCATCAACAGCAAGAACCCCATGCTGCCGATGCGGCTCTTCCGCAGCCGCGCCTTCTCCGCGATCAACGCCGCGAGCCTGCTGATGTTCGTAGGAATGTTCGGCTCGATCTTCCTGCTGAGCCAGTTCCTGCAGAACGTCCTCGGCTACTCGCCCACCGAGGCGGGCCTGCGGATGCTCCCCTGGACCGGTATGCCGATGATCGTCTCTCCCATCGCGGCCTATCTCGCGGACCGGTTCGGCGGCCGCCCCGTCGTGACCGCGGGCCTCGCGCTCCAGGCCGTCGGCCTCGCCTGGTTCGCGGCCATCGTGGAGTCCGACATGTCGTACGCCGCCCAGCTGCCCGCCCTGATCATCAGCGGGATCGGCATGGCCCTGTATTTCGCCCCCGCCGCGAACCTGGTGATGTCCAGCGTCCGCCCGTCCGAGCAGGGCATCGCGTCCGGCGCCAACAACGCCCTGCGGGAGGTCGGCGGCGCCCTCGGCATCGCGGTCCTCGCCTCGGTCTTCTCCGCCCAGGGTGGCTACGGGTCCGCCCAGAGCTTTGTGGACGGTCTCGGGCCCGCACTGTGGGTCGGCGCCGCGCTCGTCGGTGTGGGCGCGGTGGCGGCGGCGCTGCTCCCGGGGCGGACCGCTGCCGGGAAGCAGGACGGTGCCGCATCGGCCGCGGCCGATGAGCGCACGCCCGTCGGAGTCTGAACCGGCTCCGCCCGTCTCACCCCACGGTCCGGGGGCCCCCCCCGAGGGGGGGGGCCCCGGCCCGACCC